>WFPZ01000040.1 GCA_015487335.1 Paracoccaceae bacterium | reverse complement strand
GCACGGGATAGATATCGAATTCGTGCAAGACAACCACTCCTTTTCGGTGGCCGCCGGCACTTTGCGCGGGCTGCATTTCCAGGCCCCGCCGCAGGCCCAGGACAAGCTGGTGCGCTGCGGGCGGGGGCGGCTGTTCGACGTGGCGGTGGACATCCGCCGCGGCTCGCCAACCTTCGGGCGGTGGGTCGGGGTGGAGCTGAGCTTTGAAAACGGCCGTCAGCTGCTGGTGCCCAGGGGCTTCCTGCACGGCTTCGTCACCCTCGAGCCGGAGACCGAGATCATCTACAAATGCTCGGCCCATTACGCGCCGGAATGTGACCGGGCCGTGCGGTACGACGACCCCGAGATCGGCATCGACTGGCCGCTTTCCGGCCCGCCGGTGCTTTCGGAAAGGGACGCCGCCGCGCCATTGCTTTCGCAGATCGATAGCCCGTTTGTCTGGGACGGGCCGCGATGACGCTTCTCGTCTTCGGCAGGACCGGCCAGCTGGCCCGCGAATTGCAGCGCCGGGGAGAGGTGCTGGCGCTGGGCCGCAATGAGGCGGACCTGACCGACCCGGCCGCCTGCGCCGCGCAGATTGCAAGGATCGGCCCGCGGGCGGTGATCAATGCCGCCGCCTATACCGCCGTGGACCGGGCCGAAGAGGAAGAGGCGCAGGCCTTCACCGTCAATGCCGAGGCCCCGGCGGCGATGGCGCGCGAGGCGGCGCGCCTGGGCATTCCCTTCCTGCATGTCTCCACCGACTACGTGTTCGACGGCAGCGGCACGCGCCCCTGGCGCCCCGAGGACAGGCCCGCGCCGCTGGGCGCATACGGGCGCACCAAGCTGGCCGGCGAGCGGGGCGTGGCAGAGGCCGGCGGGCGGCATGTGATCTTGCGCACCTCCTGGGTGTTTTCCGCCCATGGCCGCAATTTCGTGAAGACGATGCTGCGGCTTGGGGAAGAGCGCGGGCGGCTGGGGGTCGTGGCCGATCAGGTGGGCGGGCCGACTTCGGCCGCCGCCATCGCCCGGGCGCTTCTGGCGATGGCCGGGGCGCTGGCCGAGGGGCGGGGCAGGGGCGGCCTCTATCATTATTGCGGCGCGCCGGCGGTCAGCTGGGCCGGTTTCGCGCGCGAGATCTTCGCCCGGGCCGGGATGGATGTGGCCGTGGAGGAGATATCTGCCGCCGATTATCCCACCCCGGCGCGGCGGCCGCTGAATTCGCGCCTGGATTGCAGTGCCATCCTGCGCGATCATGGACTGCGTCAGCCGGACTGGCGCGCGGATCTGGACGAGGTGCTGCGCGAGCTTGGCGTGCAGGCCGGTGCGGGGAGGGGCGCATGAAGATACTGGTCACGGGCGGGGCGGGGTTCATCGGCTCGGCGGTGGTGCGCAGGGCGGTGGCCGAAGGCCACGCGGTGGTGAATGTCGATGCGCTCACCTATGCCGCCTGTCTGGAAAACGTGGCGCCGGTGGCGGACAGCCCGCTTTACGCCTTCGAGAAGGCCGATATCCGAGATCCGGACGCCCTGGCGCGGATCTTTCGTGATCACAAGCCTGATGCGGTGATGCACCTGGCCGCCGAAAGCCATGTGGACCGTTCGATCGACGGCCCCCGCGCCTTCATCGAGACCAACGTCACCGGCACCTTCAACCTGCTGGAGGCGGCGCGAACCCATTGGGAAAGCATCGGAAAGCCTGAAACCTTCCGCTTTCATCACGTCTCGACCGATGAAGTCTACGGCTCGCTCGGCTCCGAGGGCAGGTTCACCGAGGAAACGCCCTATGCCCCGCGCAGCCCCTATTCGGCCTCAAAGGCGGCATCGGACCATCTGGTGCGCGCCTGGCATGAAACCTATGGTCTGCCGGTTGTGATCACGAACTGTTCCAACAATTACGGCCCCTATCATTTTCCGGAAAAGCTGATCCCGGTGATCATCCTGAACGCGCTGGCGGGAAAGCCGGTTCCGATTTACGGCAGCGGCGAGAATGTGCGCGACTGGCTTTATGTGGAAGATCACGCCGAAGCGCTGCTGCTGGTGCTCGGGCGCGGCGCGGTGGGGCGCAGCTACAACATCGGTGGCGAGAACGAGGCGACCAACCTGCAGATCGCCCGCGCCATCTGCGCCATTCTCGATGCCCGCCGCCCCGAGGGCGCGCCGCACGAGCGGCTCATCACCTTCGTCGCCGACCGCCCCGGCCACGATCTGCGCTATGCCATAGATCCCGGCCGCATCCGCGAGGAACTGGGCTGGCGGCCCTCGGTGACGCTGGCGGAAGGGCTGGAGAGGACGGTGGACTGGTATCTGGAAAACCGCGCCTGGTGGCAGGCCCTGCAGGGCCGCGACGGGGTGGGCCAACGATTGGGACGGAAGGCATGAGCAAACCGCGCAAGGGGATCATTCTGGCCGGGGGCACCGGCAGCCGCCTGCATCCGGCGACCGTGGGCGTCTCCAAGCAGCTTCTGGCGGTCTACGACAAGCCGATGATCTACTTTCCGCTGACCACCCTGATGTTCGCCGGGATCCGCGAAATCGCCGTGATCACGACGCCGCAGGACCAGGAGCAGTTCCGCCGCGTGCTGGGCGACGGCAGCCAGTGGGGCCTGGCCTTCGAGTACATCGCCCAGCCCTCGCCCGACGGGTTGGCCCAGGCCTTCATCCTGGCCGAGGATTTCCTGGACGGCGCGCCCTCGGCGCTGGTGCTGGGCGACAACCTGTTCTTCGGTCACGGCCTGCCCGAGATGCTGCAGCAGGCCGACGGCAGGCGCGCCGGGGCCACGGTGTTCGGCTACCGGGTGGCCGATCCCCGGCGCTACGGGGTGGTGGGGTTCGACAAGAACGGCAAGGTGCTTTCGATCGTCGAGAAACCGGCACGGCCGGCCTCCAGCCATGCGGTGACGGGGCTGTATTTCGTTGACGAAACCGCGCCCGAGAGGGCCCGCGCGGTGCGGCCCTCGGCGCGGGGCGAGCTGGAGATCACCGCGCTGCTGGAGATGTATCTGAACGAGGGCGCCCTGCGGGTGGAGCTCATGGGGCGGGGTTTTGCCTGGCTCGATACCGGCACCCATGACAGCCTGCTCGATGCCTCCAACTTCGTGCGCACCCTGCAAAAGCGGCAGGGGCTGCAGGTGGGCTCGCCCGACGAGGTGGCCCACGTGCTGGGCTGGATCGACGACGATCAGCTGCGCCGGCGGGCAGAGGCCTTTCACAAGAACGAATACGGCAGCTACCTGCTTTCGCTGCTGGAGGAGGGCTGACCCGGCGTTCAGGCGAAGGCCAGAATGTCGGCGAGCGCGGCGAGATCCGTGAAACCGTCGAGGACGAGGCTGTCGCCGCCACCGAAATCCAGCACCGCATCGCCGCCGTCGATGTAGCCGTAGGCGGCCACTACCGCCGCGCCGTCCGTTTCCACCGTGCCGATCAGCGTGCCGTCCAGCTCGATGCGGTCGGAGGCGGGCTGAAGATCGCCGATCCGGTCGTTGCCACTGCCGCTGCGGAAGACGAACACATCCGCCCCCGGCCCGCCAAGCAGCACGTCGGCCCCCGTTCCTCCGTTCAGCCGGTCGTTGCCGCGCCCGCCCGAAAGCCTGTCGTCGCCGCTGCCGCCGTGCAGGATGTCGTTGCCGTTGCCGCCGAACAGCCGGTTGGCCAGGGCGTTGCCGGTGATCAGATCGGCAAATGGCGAGCCGGCGATATCTTCGATCGAGGCGAAGCTGTCGCCGGCGGCCTCGCCGGCGTTGAGGGCCGGGTTGGCGAGGTTGACCGTCACCCCCGACTTGGCGCCGTAATACTGGGCCATGTCGCGCCCCGCGCCGCCCTGCAGCACATCGGCGCCGGAACCGCCTGCGAGGATGTCGTCGCCCGCGCCGCCCTGCAGCGTGTCATCCCCGCCGCGCCCTTCCAGCCAGTCATCCCCGCCGCCGCCGCTGATCGCGTTCGCCGCATCGTCGCCGAACAGCGCATCGGCCTGGGCGCTGCCCAGCAGTTCCTCCACGGCCGTGAGCCTGTCGCCCGCCGCCTCGCCCGTGCCGCGCCAGGCGTGGAGAAGGTCGAGCCGCACGCCCTCGGCCGCGCCGGCGTAGGAGGCCAGGTCGGTGCCGGCCCCGCCGTCGAGCACATCCGCCCCCGGCCCGCCCTGCAGGGTATCGCGCCCCGCGCCGCCCTCCAGCCTGTCATCCCCGGCTCCGCCTTCGAGAAGGTCGTTCCCGCCCTGGCCCAGCAGCCTGTCATTGCCTGCGCCGCCCCGGAGGCTGTCGCCGAAGGCGCTGCCCGAGACGGCCTCGATGGAGTTGAAACTGTCGCCTGCCGCTTCGCCGGCGTTGCGGCCGGGATCGGCAAGGTCGACCACGACGCCGGCGGGTGCATCGGCGTAATCGGCGGTATCGAGGCCCAGCCCGCCGTATAGCGCATCGGCCCCCGCTCCGCCGCGCAGCACGTCGTCGCCCTCGTTGCCGGTGAGAATGTCCGCGGCATCGGTGCCGGCGAGGATGTCGTTGCCGGCGCCGCCCACCTGGATCGGCCCGGCGGGGGTGCTGGCGCCGTTGCTCAGCAGCATCGGCGGGCGGTCCAGGTTGAAGGGCGAGAGAGCGGTAAGATCGGCCAGCGTCAGGGGCGTGCCGTCGGCCGAGGAGATCTGCAGAACCTCGCCGCGAAATTCAAGCCGCGCGCCGGTTGCGGTGGCGGCATATCCCAGCGCCGCCGGATCGTACAGCAGCGGAAAGAAGGACAGATCCAGCCGGTCGATGCCGCGCTGGAAATCGGTGATGGTGTCGGTCGCCCCGTCGGGGACCAGCACGAACAGATCCGCTCCGTCGCCGCCGCTCAGCCGGTCGGCGCCGGGGCCGTCCACCAGCACGTCGTCGCCGCCGCGGCCCAGCAGCCTGTCGTCGCCGCCGCGGCCCAGGAGAATGTCGTCCCCCGCCCCGCCGCGCAGCCGCTCGCCGTTTTCGGAGCCCACGAGATCGCTGCCCAAGGTGGAGAGATCGTAGGCGTAGTGGGTCAGGCCGGTTTCGGTGGAGGAAGCCAGAAAGATGCGCAGCGTGTCCCCCTCAAGCGCCAGCGCCGCCGCCGAGATGTTGTTCAGCGTGGTTTCGGCGCTGTCAGCCACCGAGGCCAGGTGCAGCAGCTTTCCATCCGGGCGCACCCGAAACAGCGAGAACCCGTCGTCGCTGCCCGCGGCGAGGGCGAAGACGGCCTCGCCCACCGTGAGCGTTTCCACCAGGGTTGCATTGGCGAAACGGGTGGAAAGATCGTCGATCACCTGATCGATGGCGGTGAGGCTGCCGTCGGCCTCCAGCCGCAGCACGCTGAGCGATGAACTGCCGGCACTGGCCGCCAGCACGTGGGGCTGGCCGCCCAGCATGAAGGGGCTGAGCGAGCGCGGGTCGTTCATGCCCAGCCCCTGCGCCGCGCCGAGGCTGCCCTGGGCGCTCAGCCCGCCGGCGCTGTCCACGCCATAGCTGGCCACGCTGTCGCTGGAGGCGGCCAGCAGCCATGTCTGGCCGTATCCCGCCACCGTCGCCAGGGCAGAAAGCGGCCCCGCCGCCGGATCGGCCTGGGCTTCGAGCGTGGCCAGGGTGCCGTCGGGCCGCAGCGTGAAGCTGGCCAGCCCGGCCTCGCCCGGGCGGGTCGAAAACAGGTAGGTGGTGCCGCCGATGTCGGTGGCGACCATGTTCACCAGATCGGCCTGCCGGCCCGAGTTGAGCGCCGTCAGCGGGCTGGAGGCCATGGCGCTGCCCGCCTCTTCGGCCAGCGCGCCCACCAGGCTGGGCGAGAGGTTGAGCGTATAGGTGCCGAAATCGGCGGCGATGAAGCCGTCGCCGGCCGGGCCGAGCACCGTCTGCCCGTCATGGGTGACGGTGCCGGCGATGGAGAAGGTCTCGAGCCGGGCATTCCCCTCGGTGCCGGCGATTGCGGTCAGTACCGGGCCGGCCGGCCCGTTGGCCACATCGAGATCTCTGATATCGGCGCCATAAGGCAGGAACGGTGCGAGCACCGTTTCGACGAGCACAGGCTGTGCCATGACTTTTCACCCCACGCATCCCCACGATGCGGGGTCACTTTGCGCCCGGTGCGTTAACGATTCTCTGACGCGGGTTGAAAAGTTCTTCCCGATTTTCAGCGAATTGAATGATTCGCGCCGCTCGGCCCCGGTCCGCGGCAAGCCCTCACGGCTGGGCGGATGCGCCTGCCGCGCGCGACTTCACCCCTCTTGTCCGGTTTGCGCCGCCAGTCTTGCCGCCCGTGCCGCGATCTGCGGTTCGGGTTCGCAGGAGCGGCGGGTTTTCAGGCTGACATGGATCAGAAGCTGCTCGGCTTCGGCCAGGAGCGCGCCGGTTTCGTCGTCGAGCATCCGGTGGGCAAGCCGCAGCTTCTTGCCGGCGCCTTCCAGCACGCGGGTTTCCACCCGGATCATCTGCCCCGCGCGGGTTTCGGCCCGGAACCGGATATGGATATCGACGGTGAAATAGCTCAGGCCCCGGGCGATGTAGTCGGCGTCTGCCCCGATGCGGGCCATGACCTCGTCTGCGGCATCCGAGAAGACCTGCCCGTAGCGGCTTTCGTTCATGTGGCCGTTGTAATCCGTCCAGTCGATGGGGACGGTCCGGCGCACGGTGATCAGCGGGGTGGAGGTGGCGGTGCGCCCGGGCCGCAGACGGGCCTCGTGCGCCTTGATCAGCGCCCCGGCGGCGGCCTCGCGGGATTTCAGCGCGCGCAGGATGGCCACGAGGTTTTCGTCTCGCCGGCGCTCCAGTTCGCGAATCGTGTGCGCGCCGGACCGGGCGTCGCACTGGGAGGCTATCTTGTCGATCAGCTCTTCGTTCAGCTCGGGCACGTCGGTCAGGCGCGTCCAGGGCCAGTGCAGGCAGGGGCCGAACCGGGCAAGGAAATGGCGCATGCCGCCCTCGCCGCCGGCGATGCGCAAGGTCTCGAACAGGCCCATCTGCGCCCAGCGCAGGCCGAATCCGTAGCGGATGGCGTTGTCGATTTCCTCCGTCGTGGCGATGTCGTCGCGCACCAGCCACAGCGCTTCGCGCCAGACCGCCTCCATCAGGCGATCGGCGACATGGGCATCAATCTCGTTGCGCAGGTGCAGGGGAAACATGCCGAGGCCGCGCAGGGTTTCTTCGGCGCGGGCCACCAGGGCGGGCGGGTTGGCATCGGTGGTCACCAGCTCCACCAGCGGCAGCAGGTAGACCGGGTTGAAGGGATGGGCGACGATGATCTGCTCGCCCCGGGTGGCGCAGCCTTGCAGGTCGGACGGCTTGAAGCCCGGGGTGGACGAGGCGATCACCGCCCGGGGCGTGCAGTGCTCCTGAATCTTCTGGAATGTCTTGCGCTTCAGCGCCAGCCGCTCGGGGATGCTTTCCTGAATCCAGTCGGCCCCGGCGACGGCCTCTGAGATGGTCTTGCAGAAGGTCAGGCTGCCCCGGGGAGGCAGGGCGGTGTCATAGAGCATCGGCAACGCGCGGCGGGCGTTCTCCAGCACCGCCTGCAGCTTGCGGGGGGCTTCCTTGTCGGGGTCGAAAACCCGCACATCGTGCCCCATGAGCAGGAAGCGGGCGGCCCAGCCGGCGCCGGTCATGCCGGCGCCGATGATGGCGGCGGTGGTGGTCATGCGATCCCTCATGTCTTGTGGCATGCCCCGCTCATGCCGGCCCCCGCTTTGCCAGCCCCAGCTTGCGGCGCACCTCCTCGGGGCCGATCACCCGCGCGCCCATGCGCTCGACGATGCCCACCGCGCGCTCAACCGGAGCCTCGTTGGTGGCCAGCACCCCCTTCTCCAACCACAGGTTGTCTTCCAGTCCCACTCGCACGTTGCCCCCGGCCAGCACCGCCGCGGCCACGCAGGGCATTTCATTGCGGCCGATCGAGAAGGCCGAGAAATGCCACCCCTCCGGCACGTTGTTGACCATCGCCATGAAGGTGTCGAGATC
>WFPZ01000039.1 GCA_015487335.1 Paracoccaceae bacterium | reverse complement strand
TCGCAGCCGTGGTCGCCCACGCCCTCGACGACGGCCACCGCGCCGGAGTTGCGCACCGCGAAGCGCTCGCCGCCCACGCCGCGGAAATAGCATTCGCCGGCGATGGCGCCGAACAGCACCGTGTTGCCGACGACAATGTTTTCCTCGGCCACGATGTCCGATTCCTCCGGCGGGTAGATGACGATGCGGCCGCCGGACAGTCCCTTGCCGACGTAATCGTTGCCCTCGCCGGCCAGCTCGATGGTGACGCCGCGTGCGAGCCACGCCCCCAAACTCTGCCCGGCCGTGCCGCGCGCCTTGATGTAGATGCTGTCCTCGGGCAGGCCCTCGTGGCCGTAGCGCTTGGCCACCTCGCCGGAGAGCATGGTGCCGAAGCTG
Organism: Paracoccaceae bacterium; assembly: GCA_015487335.1. Classification (GTDB taxonomy): domain Bacteria; phylum Pseudomonadota; class Alphaproteobacteria; order Rhodobacterales; family Rhodobacteraceae; genus S012-89. The sequence continues at coordinate 4,451 of WFPZ01000039.1, read as the reverse complement.
CGATCCACGTTGCGGATCGGCGTTTCGATGACCACAGGCTGCTGGTCCTCCAGCGCCGGCCTGGCCTGCTCGATCAGCCAGCGGTCGCGCACCGCGTCGATGCCGTGATCCTGCGTCTCGCAATGGTGGATGGCGGCGCCGTTGGGCTCCACGCGCGTGAGAATCGGCGTCAAATCCAGGCCCCTGGATTTCCAGTGGCGGATGGCGTCGTTGACGTCCAGCGCGTCGCTGGCGCCGATCATCTCGTCGAAGGTCGAAAAGCCCAGTTCGGCCATGATCTCGCGCACTTCCTCGGCCACGAACATGAAGTAGTTGACCACGTCCTCGGGCTTGCCGACGAAGTTCTTGCGCAGTTCCGGATCCTGCGTGGCGACGCCGACCGGGCAGGTGTTCAGATGGCACTTGCGCATCATGATGCAGCCCTCGGCCACCAGTGCGATGGTGCCAAACGCCACCTCGTCGGCGCCGAGCAGCGCCGCGATGACCACGTCGCGGCCGGTGCGCATCTGGCCGTCCGCCTGCAGGCGAGCGCGGCCGCGCAGGCGATTGAGCACCAGCGTCTGCTGCGTTTCGGCCAGGCCCAGCTCCCAGGGCGCGCCGGCGTGCTTGATGGAGGTGAGGGGGCTTGCGCCCGTGCCGCCGTCATGGCCGGCGATGACCACGTGATCGGCATGCGCCTTCACCACGCCGGCGGCGATGGTGCCGACGCCGATTTCGGCCACCAGCTTCACCGAGATGTCGGCGTTCGGGTTCGTGTTCTTCAGGTCGAAGATGAGCTGCGCCAAGTCCTCGATGGAATAGATGTCGTGGTGCGGGGGCGGGGAGATGAGGCCCACGCCCGGCGTGGAGTGGCGCACGCGGCCGATGCGCGCGTCCACCTTGTGGCCCGGCAACTGGCCGCCCTCGCCGGGCTTCGCGCCCTGCGCGATCTTGATCTGGATCTGGTCGGAGTTGGCCAGGTACTCGGTGGTCACGCCGAAGCGGCCGGAGGCCACCTGCTTGATGGCGCTGCGCATCGAATCACCGTTCGGCAGCGGCTTGAAGCGCTCCGGCTCCTCGCCGCCCTCGCCGGTGTTGGACTTGCCGCCGATGCGGTTCATGGCAATGGCCAGCGTGGTGTGCGCCTCCCAGGAGATGGAGCCGAAAGACATGGCGCCGGTGGCGAAGCGCTTGACGATCTCGCTGGCCGGTTCGACCTCCTCGATCGGGATCGGCTGCTCGGCAAAGCGGAACTCGAACAGGCCGCGCAGGGTCATGGCCTCGCGGCACTGGCGGTTCACGATCTCGGTGAACTCGGCAAAGGTGCGCGCATCATTGGCGCGGGTGGCATGCTGGAGCTTGCCGATGGTCTCCGGCGTCCAGACGTGGCCGTCGCCGCGCACCCGGTAGGCATACTCGCCACCCACGTCCAGGGCATTGGCGTAGATGGGGTTGTCGCCGTAGGCGTCACGGTGCCAGCGCACCGCTTCCTCGGCGACCTCGGGCAGGCCCGCGCCCTCGATCATGCTGGCGGTGCCGGTGAAGTAGCGGTCCACGAAGGACTGCTTCAGGCCCACGGCATCGAAGATCTGGGCGCCGCAGTAGGACTGGTAGGTGGAAATGCCCATTTTGGACATCACCTTGAGAATGCCCTTGCCGATGGCCTTGATGTAGCGCTGGTGCGCCTCCTTCTCGTCCACTTCCTCCGGGAACTCGTCCATCATGCTGGAGATGGTTTCGAAGGCGAGATAGGGGTTGATGGCCTCGGCGCCATAGCCTGCCAGCACGCAGAAGTGATGCACCTCGCGCGCCGCGCCCGTCTCCACAACCAGGCCGGCCTCGGTCCGCAGTCCGGCGCGGACCAGGTGATGGTGTACCGCGGAGGTCGCCAGCAGTGCGGGTATGGGGATGCGCTGGGCGGACACGCCGCGATCGGAGAGGATGAGGATGTTGTAGCCCTCGCGGACCGCCTTTTCCGCATCCCCGCACAGCGTATCCAGTGCCTCTTCCATGCCGGCGGCGCCCAGGTCGGCGGCGTAGCAGATGTCCAGGGTGCAGGTGCGGAAGGCGCCATCGGTGGACTTCTCGATGTTGCGGATGCGCTCCAGGTCCTTGTTGGTGAGGATGGGCTGGGCCACCTCCAGACGCATGTGACCACCACCGCTGTCGAGATCCAGCAGATTGGGGCGCGGCCCGATCAGCGACACCAGCGACATCACCAGCTCCTCGCGGATGGGGTCGATCGGCGGGTTGGTGACCTGGGCGAAGTTCTGCTTGAAGTAGTTGAACAGCGGCTTGGGCTTGTTCGACAACACCGCAGGCGGGTTGTCCGCGCCCATGGAGCCGATGGCCTCCTGGCCGGTGACGGCCATCGGCTTCATCAGTACCCGCAGGTCTTCCTGGGTATAGCCGAAGGCCTGCTGGCGATCGAGCAGGGTGGCCGGGTCGCCGCCATCGGGTTCCACCGCGGTGGGCAGGTTCTTGAGATGGATCTGGGTGCGGTCCAGCCAGTCCTGGTAGGGCTGGCGGGTGGCCAGCTGTTCCTTGATTTCGGCATCGTCGATGATGCGGCCCTCGGCCATGTCGATCAGGAACATCTTGCCGGGCTGCAGCCGCCACTTCTTGACGATCCTGTGGTCGGGGATGTCCAGTACGCCCATTTCCGAAGCCATCACCACCAGATCGTCGTCGGTGATCAGGTAACGTGCCGGGCGCAGGCCATTGCGGTCGAGGGTGGCGCCGATCTGGGTGCCGTCGGTGAAGGCGACGGCCGCGGGGCCGTCCCAGGGCTCCATGAGGGCGGCGTGATACTCATAGAAGGCACGGCGTTTCTCGTCCATCAGCGGATTGCCGGCCCAGGCCTCCGGAATCAGCATCATCATGGCATGGGCCAGCGAGTAGCCGCCCATTACCAGCAGTTCCAGGGCATTGTCGAAGGCTGCGGAATCGCTGGCGCCCTCGGGGATCAGCGGCCAGACCTTGTTCAGGTCCTCGCCCAGCAGTTCCGACGCCATGGCGTGGCGGCGGGCGCGCATCCAGTTCACGTTGCCGCGCAGGGTGTTGATCTCGCCGTTGTGGGCGATCATTCGGAACGGGTGCGCGAGGTCCCAGGACGGGAAGGTGTTGGTGGAGAAGCGCTGGTGCACCAGGGCCAGCGCGGAGACCAGGCGCTCGTCCTTGAGGTCGGGGTAGTAGGCGTCGACCTGATTGGCCAGCAGCATGCCCTTGTAGACCAGGGTGCGGCTGGAGAAGGAGGGCACGTAGAACTGATCGCGGCCCGCCCAGTCCGAGGCCTCGACCTGGTTCTCCACCCGCTTGCGGATCACGAACAGCTTGCGCTCGAAGCCGGCGTTGTCCTCGACCGCCGGGCCGGGCGCCACGAACACCTGGCGCACCACCGGTTCCAGCGGCTTGACCGATTCGCCCAGGCAGCCGGCATCGGTGGGCACGTCGCGCCAGCCCAGCAGGGTCTGGCCTTCCTCGGCGATGGTCTCCTCGATCAGGGCCTCGCAGGCGGCGCGGGTGCGGGGATCGCGCGGCAGGAAGATCATGCCGACGCCATACTGGCCGGCCTCGGGCAGGTCCAGCCCCGCGGCCGCGCATTCCTCGCGCAGGAAGGCATCGGGGATCTGCATCAGGATACCGGCGCCGTCGCCGGCGAGAGGGTCGGCCCCCACGGCCCCGCGGTGGGTCAGGTTGGACAGGATCTGCAGCCCCTGGCGAACGATGGCGTGACTCTTCTCGCCCTTGATGTGGGCGACGAAGCCGACCCCGCAGGCATCGTGCTCGTTGATCGGGTCGTACAGCCCCTGTTTGGGCGGCAAGGCACCACGACTCATGGTCGAACCTCTCGTAACTGATCGAAAATCCAGCCCGCATATCGCGCCAGGGCGGCAGCGGACGGCAGGTAACCTGTTGTGCCGGAGGGCGATGAACCGGATTCCGGTCACGTCCTGCGGGGCACGGTTTGTGACCGCCCGCATCCCCTGGTGCAACAATGCGGGTCGGTGTTCCGCGGCGGGGCGAGACCGGTGTGCGGACCGGGCGTGACAGACGGGTGGTCCCCGGGCGGTCGGCAAGTATAGCGCCGCCCCGGGGGCGGTTCAATTGGCCCTGCCCAAATGGGAGGGGCCAGAAGCATCTGAAATAAAGCCTGTTTCCGGCCTTCAGTCGGCAGCGATCGCGGCCTGGACCTCGCCCATGCGGCGTGGCCAGGGCTGCCCCTTGCGCACGGCCGCCGGCAGTCGGGCAATGGCGGCCCGGGCCGCGGCCCGGTCGGGGAAGCTGCCGTGGATGGCGACATACCAGTCGCCACCCTTGTAGCGGCTGTGCAGCACGCCGGTCCGTGGGTCGTCGGCCAGGCCGTGGCGGCGCAGGAAGGCTTGCGCCGAGGTCGCCTCGCGCACGCCGAGCAGTTGCAGGGTCCAGTGGTCTGCCGGCTGGGCCTTCACCCAGGCCAGGAAGGGATCCTC
>WFPZ01000038.1 GCA_015487335.1 Paracoccaceae bacterium | reverse complement strand
GCGGTGCGGAAAGCGTAGTCGGAGCTGTCCACCGAGTGGTGCTTGCCGTCGGTCAGGGTCACCGAGACGTCCACCACCGGAAAGCCCAGCGGCCCCTCCTCCAGCGCGTCCTTCGCGCCGGCCTCCACCGCCGGGATGTAGTTGCGTGGCACTGCGCCGCCCTTCACCGTCTCGTCGAAGCTGAAACCCTCTCCGCGCGGCAGCGGGCGCACCGTCAGCTGCACATCGGCAAACTGCCCGGCTCCGCCGGACTGCTTGCGGTGGCGGTAGTGCTGCTCTACCGGCTTGCTGATGGTCTCGCGGTAGCTGGCGCCCACCGGCCGGTCGCCGACCTTGATGCCGAAGTCTTCCTCAAGCTGGGCCATCAGCCGGCGCAGGTGCATCGGCCCCTGCAGGGCCACCACCACATGGCCGCTTTCCTCGTCGTTCGACAGCTCCAGCCCCGGGTCGATCGCGGCCAGCCGCGCCAGCGCCCCCGAAAGCCGCGCCTCGTCGCGTTCGCTCTCGGGCAGCAGGATGCGGCGGAAGGCGGGGCGGTTGCCGCGGGTCCAGGTGGGCAGATCGGTAGCCCCTCCGGCGCTGAAGGCCCGGCCCGGATCGAGATGATCCGATTTCACCGCCAGCACCAGTTCGCCCGGGCGCACCTTCTCGGCCGTGGACTTGCCGTCGGGGCGGGTCAGGCTGCCCACCGCCGCGCCGCCCAGCGCAGCGCCCTGCGACACCCCCTCGCCCAGCGCCCGCAACAGCACCGACTTGCCCACGTGGCGGCGGTTGTCGGCGAATACGCCGATGGCCAGCGCATCGGGGCCCAGCCCCAGACGGCCGGCCACCTCTTCCACCCCCGGGGCCTCGTGGCGCAGCGACTTCATCAGCCGGTTGACGCCGTTCATGTGCTCGGCCGCGCCGAGGAAGGCGGTGACGATCTCGTTCTGGCGGTGCGCCTCGGCCACCACCGAATAGATGTTCTCGGGCGGCGGGGTCTTGTCCTCGATCAGCTGCTCCAGCAGGGCATCGTCGAAATCGGCCAGGTGCTCCAGCAGGTCGGTGCGGGCCTCCTGCTCGCGGTCGCGGGCCTGCGAGGGCATCTCGATCAGCGCCGAGGGCCGGTTTTCCCGAAACTGCCAGGCGCGCTCGGAGATCAGATCGACGGTCCCCACCACCTGCCCACCCTCGCGGATCGGGATCTGGCGCAGCACGATGGGATGCCTGGCATAGGATTGCAGTGCCGCGACGATTTCCCGGGCGCGGTGGCTGGTTGCGTCCATCCGGTTGATGAACAGAAAGCACGGCACTTCCGAGTCCTCGATCAGCCGCAGGTAGGGAGCCGCCATCACCGCCTCGTCGGGTTCGGGCGGCACGCAGAGCACCGCGGCATCGCTGGCCGCCAGCGCCCGGCCCGCGTAGCCCAGGTACTCGGTCCCGCCGGCAACGTCGATGCCGGCCCAGCCCTCGCCCAGATAGGAAAACGTCCGCAAACTGAGGAAATCGGTGAAATCGTTGACCTCCGGCCGTCCGTCCAGCTCGCTCATCGCCTTCAGCAAGGTCGATTTGCCCGATTGCGACGGCCCCAGAATAGTGAAACACCGCATTTCCCAAGTCCTCCCGTTGAGCCAGCCTTCAGGGCGCGCAGGCGCCGTTCGCCCGGTTCGGGCATCTGCCTTCCCGGCTGGCACCGGCGTGCCACCAAATCAAACCTGCCCCGGATTTCCGCGCGCGCATTGATCTCGGTCAGACGGCCGCGGATTTGCCTGCATGTTCCGTGGGCGGGGGCGGTGCCGTCAAGGGTTTTCACCGCGCCCTGCGGCGCCGGCCTCCCGTGCATGAGCATTTCCAGGCAGAAGACGGCCGGGGGCGCGCCTCAGGCCACCTGCAGCACGATCTTGCCGATGTGATCGCCCGCCTCCATGCGGGCATGGGCCTGCGCCGCCTCGGCGAGAGGAAACTCGCTGTCCATCACCGGCCCCAGACGGCCGGCCTCCAGCAGCGGCCAGACCTCGCGCCGAAGCTCCTCGGCGATGCGCGCCTTGGCCAGATCGGACTGGGGGCGCAGGGTGCTGCCGGTCAGCGCGAGCCGGCGGGTCATGATCTGGGCGAAGTTCAGCTCCACCTTCGGGCCCTGCAGGAAGGCGATCTGCACCAGCCGCCCCTCGTCGGCCAGGGCGTGGATGTTGCGCGGGATATAGGCCCCGCCCACCATGTCGAGGATCAGGTTCGCGCCCCCCTCGGCGCGCAGCACCTCCACGAAATCCTCCTCGCGGTAGTTGATCGCCCGCTCGGCCCCCAGATCGCTGCAGGCCCGGCATTTCCTGGCGCTGCCGGCGGTGGCGAAGACCCGCGCGCCTTTCAGCCGCGCCAGCTGGATGGCGGTGGTGCCGATCCCGGACGCCCCCCCGTGCACCAGAAAACGCTCGCCCGCGCGCAGCTGGCCGCGCATGAAGACGTTGGACCAGACGGTGAAAAAGGTTTCGGGCAGGCAGGCGGCCTCTTTCAGCCCCATGCCGGCGGGAACCGGCAGGGCATGGGCGGCCGGCGTTACCGCGTATTGCGCATAGCCGCCGCCGGGCAGCAGCGCGCAGACCGCATCGCCCACCCGCCAGCCGCTCACCCCCGGGCCGAGGGCGGCGACCTCTCCGGCTGCCTCCAGCCCCGGCAGATCCGAGGCGGTGGGGGGCGGGGCGTAGGCACCGGCGCGTTGCAGCGCGTCGGGGCGGTTGACCCCCGCCCAGGCGATGCGGATCAGGATCTGCCCGTATCCCGGCTGCGGCACCGGGCGCTCGACCAGCCGCAGCACCTCCGGGCCGCCGGGGGCCGAGATTTCCACCGCGCGCATTGTCCTGTCGCTCATGATTCGTGCCCTTTCCCTGTCCAGCGGCCCGGCAGATCGTCACGCGGCGAGGCCGAGGGGGCGCGGATATTGCCCAGCATCCGCTCGGGCAGCTCCATCAGCCGCCCGGTCAGCGGGTTTTCCCGCAGCTTCGCCTTGGCCTTCTCGAAACGCGTCACCCCCTCCATACGGCGGTCGAGGAAGGCCCAGGTGGCGGCGTGGTCCTCGGATGTATCGCCCAGCCAGTACAGCACCGTCGCCCCGTAGACGCCCGAAAGGATCGCCCGCTTGGAGTACCAGTTGATGTCGTCGGAGGTATCCCCCAGTTCGCGCCAGATGCGATCGGCGGTGCCCCAGAGCAGCCGCGCGCCTTCGGCGGCATGTTGGGGCAGGGCGAAGAGGGCCATGGAGCGGCGCAGAATTTCCTTGTCTTCGATCACCTCGATGCGCAGGCGCACTGCCCTGGCGACCTTCTCGGTGTAGCGCAGCGCCGAAAGATCGGCCTGTCGCAGGCGTTCGGCCATCAGATCGTCGCCGCGCCGGTGCCAGGCCACGGCCAGCCCCAGCGCCCCGCGCGGGAAAAGCGCCCGCGCCCGGGCCGGATCCATCCCGGCATCGGCGGCGGCGGCCCGGAAGGTGGCCTCGCTCCAGCCGTCGAAGGGCACATGCACCAGCGCGGCATCGAGAAGTCTGTCGGCGGTTTCGTCCGTCATGGCGGCCTGTTCCTTCTGCTCGCTGCCAGTGTAGACAAGAACGGGGCGCCCTGCTATATGGCCCCTTCCTGCAATTCTTGCTCAACTCTAACTTAGAAAGGTGGTGACAACCACATGCAGGTCAGTGTTCGCGACAACAATGTCGATCAGGCGCTTCGTGCCCTGAAGAAGAAGCTGCAGCGTGAGGGCGTTTTCCGTGAAATGAAGCTTCGGCAGCATTACGAAAAACCCTCCGAGAAGCGCGCGCGCCAGAAGGCCGAGGCCATCCGCCGCGCCCGCAAGCTTGCTCGCAAGAAGGCACAGCGCGAAGGGCTGCTGTAGGGCATCCTTCAACACTGGGCGGGGCAACCCGCCAACGAAAACCCCCGTGGCCTGGCCCGGGGGTTTGTCGTTTCACCGCCCTAGACCGGCAGCGCGGTTGTCTTGAAGACGGTGCGCAGGGCGAAGCTGGAATGCATCTGCGCCACCCCGGGCAGGCGCGCCAGGTGGCGGCGGTGGATGCGGGCGAAATGCTCGGTGTCGAACGCCACCACCTTCAGAAGGTAGTCCGCGGTGCCCGCCATCAGGTGGCACTCCAGCACGTCGGGGATGCGCGCCACCTCGCGCTCGAAGGCCTCGAGCACCTCGTCGGCCTGGCCCGAAAGCGAGATCTCGACGAAAACCGTGGTCGGCCGGCCCACCTTGCGCGGGTCCAGCAGGGCCACGTATTCCTTGATGTAGCCGGCCTTCTCCAGCTGCTGCACCCGTCGGTGGCAGGCCGAGGGCGAGAGGTTCACCCGCTCGGAAAGCTGCGCATTGGTGATGCGCCCATCCTTCTGCAAAACCTCGAGTATCCGTTTATCAGTTCTGTCAAGTTCCGCCATATCGGGATATTCTTCGAAAGATTGCCGTTTACCCGTGCAGTTTCTTTCAATCAGGCGGGCTTTGCCAGCCTTCTTTTCAAAGCAATTGCAGCGCCAAGCGTGCACACCCATGAAAAACCAAGGAGAGTGCCATGCTGATCGGATGCCCCAAGGAGATCAAGCCGCAGGAGTTTCGCGTCGGCCTGACCCCGAACGCCGCGCGCGAGGCGGTCGCCCACGGCCACCGGGTGATCATCGAGACCGGCGCGGGCGCCGGCGCCGGCTTCGCGGACGAGGACTACGTGGCCGCGGGCGCCGAGATCGCCGCCACCGCCGCCGAGGTGTTCGAACGCGCCGAGCTGATCGTGAAGGTGAAGGAACCCCAGCCGGGCGAGCGAAAGATGCTGCGCGAGGGACAGGTGCTGTTCACCTACCTCCACCTCGCCCCGGACCCGGAGCAGACGAAGGACCTCATGGCAAGCGGCGTCACCGCCATCGCCTACGAGACCGTCACCGACGAACGCGGCGGGCTGCCGCTTCTGGCGCCGATGTCCGAGGTGGCCGGCAAACTGGCCCCGCAGATGGGCG
>WFPZ01000037.1 GCA_015487335.1 Paracoccaceae bacterium | reverse complement strand
TGGACAATTCGCCCGGCACGATGGTGATCGGTACCGGCAGCGTGCCCGAAGAGCGCGACAGCTGCGTCACCAGCGGCCCGGGGCCTTTCTTGTCGGTGCCCGCGCCCAGCACCAGAATGCCCACCTCGGGGTCTTCGTTGATCTGGGCGAGGATCTGTTCCACCGGGTCGCCCTCGCGAATCACCAGCTCGGGGTCGATTCCCTGCTTGTCGCGCATCCACTTGGCGAAAACCTCGAAATGGGCGCGGATGCGCTCGCGCGCCTCTTCGCGCATGATCTCTCCGACGCCGATCCAGTGGTTGAATTCCTCGGGCGGGATGATCGCGAGAATTTCAACCCCGCCGCCGGTCTTGGCCGCGCGCATGGCGGCAAATCGCATGGCGTTGAGGCATTCGCGGCTGTCATCGAGCACGACAAGAAATTTGCGCATCAGTCAGGTTCTCCGGTTTCCGATTCGATGATGGACGAGCGGCGCGGCGGTTGCAACTGCGGAAGGCGCGGGCCGGACCATTGGGCGCATCCAGGGCGCGCGCCCGCGGGTGGCAGGGCGATCCGCCGCGGCTGCGCGTGCCTCCGGGTTGCGGGGGCTCAGCCCTCCGACAGCGCCCAGTCCCAGTAAAGCTCGCGCACCCGCCGGGTGACCGGGCCGATCTGGTAGCGGGTACCGTCGAATTCCGTCACCGGGGTGACCTTCATCATGTTGCCCGACATGAACACCTCGTCGGCCTGGCGGAAGTCCTCGAAGGTGAGCACGGTTTCGTGCACCACCATGCCATCGGCCTTCATGTTGGCGATGTGGCGGGCGCGGGTGATGCCGGCCAGGAAGGTGCCGTTGGGAATGGGCGTGAAGACCTCGCCGTCGCGCACCATGAAGATGTTGGCGGTGGCGGTTTCGGCCACGTTGCCCAGCGCATCGGCCACCAGCGCATTGCCGTAGCCCTTGGCGCGGGCCTCGGCCAGCATCCGGGCGTTGTTTGGGTAAAGGCAGCCGGCCTTGGCGTTCACGACCGCATCCTCCAGGACGGGGCGGCGGAAGCGGGTGGTGGTGAGGGTGGTGGCCCGGTCGGGCGGGGCCATGGGGATTTCCTCGAGGCAGATGGCAAAGCCGGTGGCCCCGGGCCTGGGAAGGACCCCCAGCTCGCCTCCTTCCAGCGCCCAGTACATGGGGCGGATGTAGACGGCCGCATCCGCGGGATAGGCCTTCAGCCCCTCGCGCACGATTTCCACCATCTCTTCGGTGCCTGTCGTGGGGGTGATCATCAGCGCCTCGGCCGAGCGGTTGACGCGCGCGCAATGGGCCTCGAGATCGGGTGCCACGCCTTCGAAGCGGCGCGCCCCGTCAAACACCGTGGTGCCCAGCCACGAGCCGTGATCGGCGGCGCGCATGATCATCACGTCGCCCTCGTGCCAGGCGCCGTTGAACCAGGTGCGGATGTTCTTGCCGGTTGCCATGGTCGTCGTCTCCGTTTTCCGCCGCACCGTAAGGCAGCGGCCGGGGAAAGGTCCAGACGCATTCTGCCCGCCGGCCGGGCTCAGCCGGCAAGCGGCAGGGCATCGCGCCGGATCATGGTGCGCAGCGCGAAATGGGAGCGTAGCCTGCTGATGCCGGGGATGCGCATCAGCCGATGTTCGAGAAATGCGTCGAAAGCGGCCAGATCGGCGGCCACCACCCGCATCAGGATGTCACGCGAGCCGGTCAGCAGGTGGCACTCCATCACCTCCTCGCACGCCGAGATGGCGCGCTCGAAGGCGCGAATTGCCTCGCTGTCCTGGCGTTCGAGCTCCACCGAGACGAAGATCGTCACCGGCAGGCCGAGCCGGGCCGCATCGACCCTTGCCCCGTATCCGGTGATGACCCCCTCTGCCTCCAGCCTCTCCAGCCGCCGGGCGCAGGGCGTGGGCGAGAGGCCGATGCGTTCGGCCAGTTCGGTGATCTTCAGTCTTCCGTCGCGCTGCAGCTCGGCCACGATCTTGCGATCCAGCATGTCCATTGGCGAAAATCTCCAAAAATTTGATATGTGTTGGAGCTTTTCACCAAAATATCGCCTTTCGGCAAGCCGGTTTGGTGACAATCCCTCCTGCGGCCATGGCAAACCGCCCGCACGGAGGAACAAGCAATGCGAATGACGGATATCGAAGCGCCCGGCCATGAACGGCTGGTCAGGGTGGAGGATGACGCCAGCGGCCTTCGGGCCTTCATCGCCATTCATTCGACCCGCCTCGGCCCGGCGGCGGGGGGCTTGCGGATGCGGCCCTATGAAAGCGAGCAGGCCGCGATCGAGGACGTGCTGCGCCTGTCGCGAGGCATGACCTTCAAGAACGCCGCGGCGGGCCTGCCCCTGGGCGGGGGCAAGGCGGTGATCATCGGTGATCCGGCTGCCGACAAGTCGCCGGAACTGCTGCTGGCTTTCGGCGAGGCGGTAGAGGCGCTGGGCGGGCGTTACTGGACGGCCGAGGACATGGGCATGAGCCCTCGGGACATGGAGATAATTGCCCGGCGCACGGCCCATGTGGCCGGGCTGGCGGAGGGCCCCCACGCCAGTGGCGACCCCTCGCCGGTGACCGCGCAAGGGGTCTTCAATGCCATGCGCATCGCCGCCCGCCGCCGCCTGGGCAGCGAAAACCTGAGCGGACGGGCCGTGGCGGTGCAGGGGCTGGGCCATGTGGGCGAGCACCTGTGCCGGCTGTTGCACGAGGCCGGCGCCCGGCTGATCGTGACGGATGTGGCCCGGCCGGCCGTGGAGAGGGCGGTTGCGCGTTTCGGCGCCCTTGCCGTTTCGCCTGACGAGATCTACGACGCGCCGGCCGACATCTTCGCCCCCTGCGCAATCGGCGCCACCCTGAACGAGGCAACCATCGCGCGGCTGAAGGTCAAGGTGGTGGCGGGAGCGGCCAACAACCAGCTTGCCACCCCCGAGGACGGTCGCAGGCTGCACGAACGCGGGATTCTTCTTGCCCCCGATTTCGTGGCCAACGGCGGGGGTATCATCAACGTGGCGGCAGAGATCGGACGCATTCCCGATCGCGAGGAATGGGTGGCCGAAAAGCTGGCGGCGCTGGAAGATACGCTTGAGCGGATCCTGTCCCGGGCCGAGGCGCTTTCGTGCAGCCCCGCCGAGGTGGCCGAAAGCATCGTGGAGGAAATCCTTAGCCGCCGCGCCGCCTGAGGGGTGTTGCGGGGGGCTCAGCCCCCCACCATGCCGATGATCTCGTAGGTGCGGCGCAGGATCGGGTCGGCGATCGCCCGGGCGCGTTCGGCGCCGCGCGCCAGCAGCCGGTCGATCTCGGCCTTGTCCTGCATCAGCCGGGCCATCTCGGCGCTGATCGGCGAGAGTTTCTCGACCGCCAGTTCCGCCAGCTTCGGCTTGAACTGCGAGAACTGCATGCCTCCCACCTCGCGCAGCACCGCCTCTGGGGTACTGTCGGAAAGCGCTGCGTAGATGTTCACCAGGTTGGCGGCCTCGGCGCGCCCCTCCAGCCCCTCGACATCCGAGGGCAGGGGGTCCGGGTCGGTGCGGGCCTTGCGGATCTTCTGGGCGATGGTGTCGGCATCGTCGGTGAGGTTGATGCGGCTCATGTCGGACGGGTCCGACTTGCTCATCTTCTTCGTGCCGTCGCGCAGGCTCATCACCCGGGTGGCCGGGCCTTCGATGACGGGTTCGGTGATCGGGAAGAAATCCACCTTGTAGTCGTGGTTGAACTTGGCGGCGATGTCGCGGGTCAGTTCAAGGTGCTGTTTCTGGTCTTCGCCCACCGGCACGTGGGTGGCGTGATAGAGCAGGATGTCGGCGGCCATCAGCGTGGGGTAGCTGAACAGCCCCACCGAGGCGTTCTCGCGGTTCTTGCCGGCCTTGTCCTTGAACTGGGTCATGCGGTTGAGCCAGCCCATCCGCGCCACGCAGTTGAAGATCCAGCCCAGCTGGGCGTGGCCGGGCACCCGGCTCTGGTTGAACAGGATGGATTTCTCCGGGTCGATGCCGCAGGCCAGGTAGGCGGCGGCCAGCTCGCGCGTGGCATGGCGCAGCTTGTCGGGCTCCTGCCAGACGGTGATCGCGTGCAGATCGACGATGCAGTAGATCGATTCGATCCCCTTGTCCTGCAACTCGACGAACCGCTTGAGCGCGCCGAGATAGTTGCCCAGCGTCAGCCCGCCCGAGGGCTGGATGC
>WFPZ01000036.1 GCA_015487335.1 Paracoccaceae bacterium | reverse complement strand
CGGCCGAGCACCTGGTTGGCAATCTCGGCGGGTTCGTTGCGGAACACGAACACCCCGGTGGGGTCGGCGGTGGCCGAGGACAGACCGCCCACCTGGGCGATGGCCTCGATGGCCGATATCGCCTGGCTGTCGAAGGGCACCCGGTTCTGGGTGCCAGTGGCGCCGAGCGCGGTGAACGAGCGGGTGTCGCCCTCCACCAGAATCCGGTCGCCGCCACGCAGGGCGATGTCGTATCTCGGGTTCTTGTAGATGTCCTGGAACCAGACCTTGGCGGTATGCTTGCCGCGGAAGATGGTCACCTGGGCGATCTCGGGCCGCACCGTCACCCCGCCGGCGCGCGCCAGCATCGCCGAGAGCGTGCGGGTGGGCCGTTCGATGGCGAAGATCCCCTGGCTGCCGACCGCGCCGGTGATCGAGACGGTGGCACCGTCACCGGCCAGCCGCCGGACCATCACCTGCGGGTCTGGCGTTTGGGAGGACAGTTTTTCGGTGATGATCCGGCGGATCGCCTCGGGCGTGTTGCCCGCAGCCTTTATGCGCCCGGCATAGGGCACGAAGATGAAGCCCGAGCCATCCACCTGCACCTCTTCGAGGTTGGTGGTATTGGCGCCGGCGCCGGCCAGAAGGCCGTCTTCGACGTTTTCCCAGATGGTCAGGCCCAGGGTGTCGCCGGGCTGGATGGTATCCGAGCCGACAAGCCCGGCGTTGAGGAATTCGGGCGTGAAGCCGAAGGCGGGCACCACGGCGGTGGCCCGGGTGACGCGGTCATTCACCTCGACGATGAAGGCATCTCCCTGCTTCAGTTCGGAACCCGAGAAGATCTCGGTCTTGGTCGGGCCGGACCGCGGCAGGCCGCAGGCTGCCAGCGTCGTCGCAAGCGCCAGCAGCACGGCAAGCCGCACCGCTCGGAAGGTCGGGGTTTTCACTGCTCGGGCCTCCTCGACTTGAAAACTGCCTCATGTTTTTTTTTGCAACCTACCGAACAAGCGGCAAAAAAGCCAGTCGCGCCGTGAAACGGGGCTATCTGGTGCGCTACAACTGTTGCACGGCTGCCTCTGTGGTGCCCCCCAGCACCTCGTAGGGAGAGTGGGGGGAAAGCATCCTTGCCGGGGCCTCGCGCAGCAGCTGCCGCCGCCCGCGCGCCGAGTAGAAGCCGCCCGGCAGCTGCGAGGTTTCCAGCAGGAACAGCCGGTAGCTGCGGTAGGCCTCGGCATCTGGCGGGCGGGGATTGGCGAAGAATTCGTCGATCGGCTGGTCGGAAACGAATTCGGGCTTGGAATAGACCGCCGCGCCGAAGGCCTTTAGCGGCAGGCCGCGCCACAGCGCCTGCTGGGCGGCGGTGGAATTGACGGTGACCGCGCTGCGCGCCCCGTCCAGCAGCGCCGCCAGCTTGCCCCCGCGCAGGAAATGTACCCGCCCGGTGATCCCGTGCCGGGCGGCCAGCCGGCCGATGACCCGCTGCAGGTTCACCCGGCCGTCCTCCAGCGGGTGGGCCTTGATCACCAGCCGGTGGTGCGCCGGAGCGCCACGGGCGAAGCCGCGCATCACCG
Source organism: Paracoccaceae bacterium (assembly GCA_015487335.1). Lineage (GTDB taxonomy): Bacteria > Pseudomonadota > Alphaproteobacteria > Rhodobacterales > Rhodobacteraceae > S012-89. The sequence continues at coordinate 11,087 of WFPZ01000036.1, read as the reverse complement.
TGTCGAGAAACTCCGGGGTGCCGGAAAAGGGCGAGTGGGCGCGGAAATTGGCGTCATGCTCCAGTTGCAGCAGCACCAGATGGTAGGGAAAGCCGCCGTGGCGGATGACGGCGGTGGCGGCCATGCGCTCGACCCAGTGGAAGGGCATCAGCACCGCCTTGCGGAAATGCAGGCGGAACTCCTGAAAGACGGTGATCTCGCGATGCGGCCGGAAGTTGCGGTAGCGCCACCCCTGAACCATCACGAACCAGTGGTAGGCGGCGCCGTAGAAGACGTGCTGGCGCATGTCGCCCCAACGGGCCGGGGCCTCGGGTATCGGCTGGCCGGCATCCTCCAGACGGCGGCGCATCTCGGCCACGCTCATCCCCATCAGCGCCGAATTGCCGTTGGAGCCGTCGCGCTCGTAGGTCACCCAGTAGGGCCGCAGGTAGCCTTCCTCGAAGACATGCACCACAAGGCCGCGGTCCCGGGCCCGGGCCACCGCCTCGGCGTGAATCGGCCGCGTGTCGCCGTAAAGCACGATGTCGGTGATGTTCTTCTCGTCGAGCAGGACGGCAAGGGTGGCGGGCCAGTCCTCCTGCGGCGCGGTGAAGGGGATGTAGCTTTGCCGGTCCGGCCAGAAGGCGGCATCGCCGGCGTTGAACCCCACCCGCCAGGTGGCGGCCCCGGTTTCGCGCAGCCGCCCGGCCAGCTGGTGAAAGAAGGGCCCGTGCGGCCCCTGCAGAAACAGGAAACTCCGGCCTTCTCCGGCAGATGTGGCACCATGCAAACTCATCGCCCGCAGTTGGCCCGAAACCGCGCGCCCTGTCACCTTGTTTTTGGCCCGCCGGGGCGATAGGGCTGGGGCAGGCAAGGGAATGGGCGCATGTTCACGGGCATCATCACCGATATCGGAGAGGTTCTGGAAGTCGAGCAGCGGGGCGACCTGCGCGCCCGAATCGCCACCGGCTACGATGTGGACGGCATCGACATCGGCGCCTCGATCGCCTGCGACGGGGTGTGCCTGACGGTGGTGGCGCTGGGCCGCGCCCCGCGCGGCTGGTTCGAGGTGGAAATCTCGGCCGAGACGCTTTCAAGAACCAATATCGGCCGCAACGGATGGGCCCCCGGCAGGCGGCTGAACCTCGAGCGCGCCCTGCGCGTCGGCGACGAGCTGGGCGGGCATATCGTCTCGGGCCATGTGGACGGGGTGGCCGAGGTGATCGACCTGGCCGAAGAGGGCGACAGCATCCGCGTAACCCTGCGCGCCCCCGAGGATCTGGCCCGCTTCATCGCCCCCAAGGGCTCGGTGGCGCTCAACGGCACCTCGCTGACGGTGAACGAGGTTTCGGGCCGCGAGTTCGGCATCAACCTGATTCCCCACACCAGGCAGGTGACGACCTGGGGCGCGGTGCGCAAGGGCGATGCGGTGAACCTCGAGATCGACACCCTGGCCCGTTACGTGGCGCGGCTGCGTGAATGGGACGGCTGAGCAGCCGGTCGCAGCGGCCGGCAGGGCCGGCGCCTCTCGTCTCTCCTGTCTCCGGATACGCCCGTGCGGCAGGCATGAAACCTGCCCGGCCCCGGCTCAGCCCTCGCGCCGCCAGAGGCTCAGCACGTCGCCGCCCACATCCCGCACCTCCACCAGGGTAAAGCGCGGCGCCTCGGCCAGCCGGCCCAGCCCCATCGCGCCCAGCATCGGCCGGCCCTCGGCCCCGATCGCCAGCCCCGCCGAGAAGACCGCCAGCTCGTCCACCAGCCCCGCCCCCATGAGCGAGGCTGCCAGCGCCCCGCCGCCCTCGCAGAACACCCGCGTGAGCCCGGCCGCCCCCAGCGCCTGCAGCGCAGCGGCGGGATCGAGCTGCCGGCCGGGGCCAACCGGGCAGGCGATCAGCCGCGCGCCCAGCCCCTCCCAGGCGGAAACCGTCTCGGGGGGCGCATCCTCGCCATGAACCAGCCACAGCGGCACCTTGCCCGCCGTGGCCGCCAGCCGCCCCGACAGCGGCAGGTCGAGATGGCGGGACAGCACGATGCGCACCGGCTGGCGGGCAATGCCCAGATCGCGCACCGTCAGTTCGGGGTCATCGGCACGCGCGGTGCCGCCGCCGACCATCACCGCGTCATGGCGCGCCCTGAGCGCATGCACGTGCCGGCGCGCCTGCGGGCCGGTGATCCACCGGCTTTCGCCGGTCGCTGTGGCGATGCGCCCGTCGAGGCTGGCCGCCAGTTTCAACGTCACCCATGGCCGCCCCTGGCCGACGCGAAGAAAGAACCCGGCGTTGAGCGCGCGCGCGCGCGCCTCGCACAGGCCCTCTTCCACCTCGATGCCGGCCTGCCGCAACCGCGCGATGCCGGCGCCGTTCACCCTGGGGTCCGGGTCGCGCGTGGCCACCACCACCCGGGCGATCCCGGCCGCGGCCAGCGCATCGGCGCAGGGCGGCGTCTGCCCGTGATGGGCGCAGGGCTCCAGCGTGACATGGGCCGTGGCGCCGCGGGCGGCCTCGCCAGCCTGCCCCAGGGCGCGCACTTCGGCATGGGGGCGGCCGCCGTCGGCCGTCCAGCCGCGGCCCACAACCCGGCCCTCGCGCACGATCACGCACCCGACCGCCGGGTTCGGCCAGACCCGCCCCAGCCCCCGCGCCGCCAGGGCCAGCGCATGGCGCATGTGGCGAATGTCGTCCTGTGTGGCGTTCACTCTTCGCCCTGGGACGAGGGCCGCAGCTCGGAGACGAACTTGTCGAAATCGTCCGCGGCCTGGAAATTCTTGTAGACAGAAGCAAAGCGCACGTAGGCCACGGTATCGATCCGGGCCAGGCTTTCCATCACGATCTCGCCGATCACCTTGCTCTCGATGTCGGTCTCGCCCATGCTTTCAAGCCGGCGCACGATGCCGGAGATCATCTGGTCTATGCGCTCGGGCTCGACGGGGCGTTTCTGCATCGCGATGCGGATCGAGCGCTCCAGCTTGTCGCGGTCGAATTCCTCGCGCCGTCCGTTGGACTTGATCACCACCAGGTCGCGCAGCTGCACCCGCTCGTAAGTGGTGAACCGCCCCCCGCAGGCCGGGCAGAACCTGCGCCGCCTGATCGCGACGTGGTCTTCGGCGGGGCGCGAATCCTTCACCTGGGTGTCAATGTTTCCGCAAAACGGACAGCGCATGCCAATCCCCCATTCTGTGCCTTCTGGTGCGGGCCATCCCACTTGTCCACAGCCACTATAGGCGCTCCGCGAAAGCTTGGGTAGTGGCGAAATGACACCGCAAGATACTGGGGGTGCACCGGCCCGACATGGCCTGCAAGGGGCCGGAAAATCACCTTGACGCTGCCGGCTGGCCGGCATATCTGCAATTGAGAACCATTCTCAACTACCCTCCGACACTCGGGAAAAGACCAGCAGATGACAGGCCACAACGGCTGGCGCCGCGCCAGCGAATCCGCGTCGCTCTCCGACGTCCATTCCTCGGTGCCGGTCCGCGGACGGCGCTTTCTCAAGCGCATGCTGTCCTTTCTCGGCCCCGGCTACCTGGTGGCCGTCGGCTACATGGACCCGGGCAACTGGGCCACCTCGCTGGCGGGCGGTTCGGCCTTCGGCTACACGCTGCTGTCGGTGGCGCTGATCTCCAACATCATGGCCATCCTGCTGCAGGCTCTGGCGCTGCGACTGGGGATAGCCTCGGGGCGCGACCTGGCCCAGGCCTGCCGCGACGCCTTCCCCGCCTGGGCCTCGGTGCCGCTGTGGATACTGGCCGAAGCCGCCATCGTGGCCACCGACCTGGCCGAGGTGATCGGCACCGCCATCGGGCTCAACCTGCTGTTCGGCATCCCGCTGGAAATCGGCGTGGTGATCACGGCGATGGACGTGTTCCTGATCCTGTGGCTTCAGGGCAAGGGGTTTCGCTATCTCGAGGCGGTCGTGATCGCCCTGACCCTGGTGATCGCGGTCAGCTTCGCCATCCAGATGGCCTATGCTCAACCGGTTCTGGGCGACGTGCTGCGCGGCTTCATCCCGCAAACGGAAATCCTGAAATCTCCCTCCATGCTGTATCTGGCGCTGGGAATTCTCGGGGCCACGGTGATGCCGCACAATCTCTACCTGCACTCGGCGGTGGTCCAGACCCGGCAGATCGGCCCCTCGCGGCGCGAAAAGCTGGAAGCGATCCGCATGGGGACCATCGATTCCACCATCGCCCTGATGTTCGCCCTGTTCATCAACGCCTCGATCCTGATCCTCGCGGCCTCGGTCTTCTATACCTCGGGACAAAGGGAGGTGGCGGAAATCCAGGAAGCCCATGCGCTGCTGGCCCCCGCCCTGGGCACCCCGCTGGCGGCCACGCTGTTTGCGGTGGCGCTGCTGGCCTCGGGGCTGAACTCAACCGTCACCGCCACGCTGGCCGGGCAGATCGTGATGGAAGGGTTCATCAACCTGCGCATGCGCGCCTGGGTGCGAAGGCTGCTGACCCGGGGCCTGGCCATCATCCCGGCCGCCGTGGTCACGATGCTTTACGGCGAGAGCGGCACCGCACGGCTTCTGGTGTTCAGCCAGGTGGTGCTGTCGCTGCAGCTGCCGTTTGCCATCGTGCCTCTGGTGATGTTCACCGCCAGCAGGGCCAAGATGAACGGCCTGGAAGCACCGCGCTGGCTGACGGTGGTCTGCTGGATCATCGCCGCCATGGTGGTGAGCCTCAACATCAAGCTGCTGTGGGACGTGGCCACCGGCGCCACGGTGATCTGAGCGCTTCAGCGCAGCATGGCCGCCACCTTCCGGCGGTGCGGCCGGGCGCGATGTTCGAAAAGATAGATTCCCTGCCAGGTTCCCAGCGCCATACGGCCCGAAATGACAGGAATGGACAAGCTCACCGGCAGCAGCGCCGCCTTGACATGGGCCGGCATGTCGTCGGGGCCCTCCAGCACATGGCGCAGCCAGCCCATCGAGGGGTCATCGGCCGGCGGCACCAGGCGGGCGAAAAACTCCTGCAGGTCGCGCTGCACGTCCGGGTCGGCGTTTTCCTGGATCAGCAGCGAGCATGAGGTGTGGCGGACCAGCAGCGTCAGCAGCCCCTCGCCGCTGACCCAGCCGGCCACTTCACGGGTAAACTCGTAGAGGCCGGGGCCCGATGTCTCGATGGTGAATTCGGTGCTGCGCGGCTGCGTCGTGATCTGCATGCGGCCAGTATTCCACAATCCGCCCCGGTCATGGCAAGGTCCTTCTCGAGGAACGGATGACCGGCTTCCGCGCGACAGCCGCTCGGCGGGGAAGCGCCGTGAATCAGGCGGCGCTTGCAGCCCGGGCCGCCAGGCGGCGGTGGCCGGCCACCCCGTGCCAGAACCCGTTGGAAAACGGCGCGGGCAGGTCCAGCGCCTGCAGCGCTGCCTGGCCTTCTGCGGGGCTGATCCGGCCATCAAGCACATCGCGGAATGCCCGCGCCACCGCCACCATGTCTATGCTGTGCGGCACCAGCCGCCCGTGAGTGACGCCCAGCGCCTGCATGTCGTCCAGCTCTTCGATCAGGTTGACATAGGAATGCGACATGGTCTGGATGCCATTGACTGTCAGGAAGGGCTGACCATCCAGCGTTTTCAATGACATGCCGTCCGGATCCTCTTCGCAGACGAACTGGCAGCTGTCCTTGGTGCGCCCATGGGCGCGGGCGTGATAGCAGCGCGCCGAGACCGCCAGCGAGGCGCGGCCGAACAGCTGCACCTCGAGCCCCGTGCCCAGCTCGCCCGCCGTCTCGGCCATCACCGCCACCGAGGCGCGCGGCATCTCCACCGGCAGCGCGAAATGGGCCGCCCCGCGCCCGGCCAGCCAGCGCATGGTTTCCTCGTTGTAGACGTTCATCATCGGGCCGATGCGATGCGCGCGCCCCCCCGCCGAGGACAGCCCGGCGGCGTTGTTGACCTCGATCTCGCGGTCTTCCATGGCGCACAGCTCCTCGGTGGCCTGGCGTTCGCGCCTGAGCATCACCTCGGTCAGCGACGAGAAGATCACCCGCTTGCCGGCCCGCTGCAACCGTCCGGCCACCTCTTCCAGGTGCGGCTCGAAGAAGGGCGCCCGCTTGGAGCAGATCACCTCGCCCAGGTAGACCTCGTCCACCGGCGCCTCGTCGGCGATGCGGGCATAGAAATCCAGGCGGCGCTCATTGCTCCAGTGAAACGGTATCGGCCCGATGGTCAGTTTCATCGCCATGTCTTGCTCCTGAAGGCCCCTTCGGTCTCTTTCTGCCCCTCGGTCAGGGCGTGCAGATCGGCGAATGCCGGCTCGGCGCCGGCGCGCACGTCGTCCACCGCCTGGCGGAAGGCCCGCACCACCCGGCTGACATAGGCGCGCGAGCGCTGCCGCCCTTCGATCTTGAAGGCGTTCACCCCGGCCGCCATCAGCTCGGGCAGCAGGCGCGAGAGGTTCAGGCTCACCGGTTCCTCGAAGGCATAGTAGCCGTCATCGCGGTGCGGGGCCCGGTACCGGCCCTTGCAGATGGTCGGGTAACCGGCCGTCTCGCCGCAGGCGAAGCGGTCGATGGTGTAGGGGCCCAGCCGGGTGGTCATGTTGCCCGCCTCGTCGCGGACATATTCCACATCGGCCGCGGGCGAGCAGACGCCATCCATGTTGGTGGACAGCCCCGTGACGTAATTCGTCAGCGAGCACCGCCCCTCCACCATCAGCCCGTGGTTGCCGAAGATGAAGGTCTCGATCTCGCAGGGAATCTCCTTCTTGATGGCCCGGATCTCGGGCACCGTCAGGATGCGCGGCAGCACCACCCGCCTGACGCCGAAATTCTCGCAGTAGAAGCGGATCGCCTCGGGAGAGGAGGCCGCCGCCTGCACCGAAAGATGCAGCCGCCTGTCGGGGTATTGGCGCGCCACGTAATCGGCCACTCCGATATCGGCGACGATGAAGGCATCCACCCCAAGCCGCGCACCGGCGTCCACCGCCTCTTTCCACAGACCGAACTTGCCGGCCGGCGGAAAGGTGTTGACCGCCAGCAGCACCTTGGCCCCGCGCTCGTGGGCGTAGGCCACGGACTTCTCCAGTTCTTCGGGGGTGAAGTTCAGCCCCGGAAAATTGCGCGCGTTGGTGGCGTTCTGGAAGCCGCAATAGACGGCATCGGCACCGGCATCCACGGCCGTGCGCAAGGCCGCGGGCGTGCCCGCGGGGCAGATCAGTTCCGCCGTTGTCATTCCCTTATCCCCTTTGTGCCTTTCGCCTCTCGCCGGCCCGGCGCAGCACCGCCAGTGCGGCGCGTCCGGGCGGGCCGAACATCTCTGCGACGCTCTCGGCGATCGAGCCCTCCACATCGTCAAGCGCATTGCGCAGGCACACCACCGCCTCGGTGTTACCGGTCACCTCCAGATCGCGCGAGAAGAACAGCGCATCGCCGTCGGTCTCCGCATCGATCAGTTCGAGAAGGTCGAGAAACCTGCCCGCGATCCGCGCCACATGCGGCGGCGGGTTGCGCCGCGAGACGGCGCGCAGCAGCAGGTTGTCGGGATCGGGGCGCAGCAGCAGCGCAAACGGCAGGTTGACCGGATCGATCAGGAACTGCGAAGAGCGCCACGGCCCTAGCCGGCCGAACATGTCGGGGTTTTCGCGGGCGATGCGATGTACGATCCGGTGTAGCACCGGCTGCAGCAGGATGCGCGGAAAAGGAAGCGATGGCCCGCGGCGCCGCGGGCCATCCACTCCGTCCGAGGGTGGGGTGTGAGTGTGGTACATGGGCGCGGGCTATCACCGCCGGCCGGGGGCTTCCTTGACACAGGTCAAGTGAGCGGCGCGAGAGGCGGTAAATCGCCGCCGGAAACCGACGCCCCCTGCCGGGAAACGCCATGGCAGCCGGACGCGGCCCCGAGCCCTTGCACGGACGTCAACGCCCGCCGCCCTGCCCGCGCAATCGCGCCCGAGCCGGGCATGCGAACGCCCGGAAGGGCGAGAACGCGCCCTGCCCCGCCCTACTGATCCAGGAAACTCCTGAGCTTCCGGCTGCGGCTCGGGTGTTTCAGTTTCCTGAGCGCCTTGGCCTCGATCTGGCGGATGCGTTCGCGGGTCACCGAGAACTGCTGGCCCACTTCCTCCAGCGTGTGATCGGTGTTCATGCCGATGCCGAAGCGCATGCGCAGCACCCGTTCCTCGCGCGGGGTGAGGCTGGCCAGCACCCGCGTGGTGGTTTCCTTGAGGTTCTCCTGGATCGCCGAGTCAAGCGGCAGCACCGCGTTCTTGTCCTCGATGAAATCGCCGAGCTGTGAATCCTCCTCGTCGCCGATCGGGGTTTCCAGGCTGATCGGCTCCTTGGCGATCTTCATCACCTTGCGCACCTTTTCCAGCGGCATCTGCAGCTTCTCGGCCAGCTCCTCGGGGGTGGGTTCTCGGCCGATCTCGTGCAGCATCTGGCGGCCGGTGCGCACCAACTTGTTGATCGTCTCGATCATGTGGACGGGGATGCGGATGGTGCGGGCCTGATCGGCAATCGAGCGGGTGATCGCCTGGCGGATCCACCAGGTGGCATAGGTGGAAAACTTGTAGCCGCGGCGGTACTCGAACTTGTCCACCGCCTTCATCAGGCCGATGTTGCCTTCCTGAATGAGATCAAGGAACTGCAGCCCGCGGTTGGTGTATTTCTTGGCGATCGAGATCACCAGCCGCAGGTTGGCCTCGACCATCTCCTTCTTGGCCTGGCGGGCCTCCTTCTCGCCCTTCTGGACCTGGTTCACGATGCGGCGGAATTCCGAAATGTCCACGCCCACGTATTGCCCGACCTGGGCCATCTCGGCGCGCAGCTCCTCCACCTTGGGAGAGAAGCGCTCGACGAAGGCCTTCCAGCCGCGACCGGGTTTTTGCGCCATGCGGTCAAGCCAGGTCGGATCCAGTTCCGAGCCCTTGTAGGCCTCGATGAATTCACGGCGGTTGATGCGGGCCTGATCGGCCAGCTTCACCATCTGACTGTCGATCGACATGATACGGCGGTTGATGCCGTAAAGCTGATCGACCAGGGCCTCGATACGGTTGTTGTGCAGGTGCAGCTCGTTGACCAGATCGACGATTTCCTGGCGCAGCTTCTGGTAGGTTTCCTCTTCCTTTTCGGAGAACGAGTCATCCTCGTTGAGCCGCGCCGACATGCGCTGATCCTGCATTTCGGACAGCCTGGCATAGTCGCGCGCGATCCGGTCGAGGGTTTCCAGGACCCGCGGCTTGAGCGCCGCCTCCATCGCGGCCAGAGACATGTTGGCCTGGTCGTCCTCCTCGTCGTCGTCCTCGGCGGCGATCGGGTTGCCGTCGGCATCGAGCTCGGGCTGGGCCGGCTTGCCCTTGGCCTTGGCAGGCGCCCCCGAGGCCACGTTGAGGGGCGGCACCACCGGCTCTTCCTCCCCGTCGTCGTCCATGCCGCTGCCGAAGGTGGCCTCGAGATCGATCACGTCGCGCAGCAGGATGTCCTCGTTGAGCAGCTCCTCGCGCCAGATGGTGATCGCCTGAAAGGTCAGCGGGCTTTCGCACAGACCCGCGATCATGGTGTTGCGGCCGGCCTCGATGCGCTTGGCGATGGCGATCTCGCCTTCGCGCGAAAGCAGTTCCACCGAGCCCATCTCGCGCAGGTACATGCGCACCGGGTCGTCGGTACGATCGAGCTTTTCGCTTTCGGTCTTGGCGACGGTGACCTCGCGCGAGGTCGAGGCCTCGACCACCTCGGTCGAGCCCCTGGCCTCTTCCTCCTCGGCCTCGTCGTCCTCGATGATGTTGATGCCCATCTCCGAGAGCATGCTCATCACGTCCTCGATCTGCTCGCTCGAGACCTGCTCGGGCGGCAGAACGGCATTGAGCTGATCGTAGGTGATGTAGCCGCGTTCACGTGCCTCGGCGATCATCTTCTTGACCGCCGCCTGGCTCATGTCCAGCGACACCTCGTCTTCCTGGCGGTCCTGCTTACGCTCGTCCGTATCCTTGGCGGCCATCCGGCTCTCCTCTGAAGGGCGGGTAAAACGTGATTCGTCGGGGCGAATCAATAACCCCGAATCACCGATTCGCACACCCGTTTACCCCGATTTCTTCAACTCTTCCCTTACCACGTCGTTCAGCGGCCCCGCCGCCTTCCCCTGGTGTAGTCGATCTTGCGCAAAAGCCGCTCGAACGCCTCCCGCTCCTCGCGACTGATGCGCGCCCCGTTGGGACCGGTGTCGTACTGCGTCCGGTCCTCCGTCTGCGAGCGCATCGCCTCGTTCCACGCCTCGGCCACCTGGCTCAGCCGCCACGTGGTGCCCTCGTCGGCAACCCCTTCGAGATCCTCCACCGCATGGGCGATCTCGCGCTCGGCGCCGCGCATCGCCTCCAGCTTTGCAAGCTCCGCCGCCACGCACATGGCCGCCGCCTCCGCGTCACCCGGCCTGCGCACCGCCGGCACGACCTGCAGATGGCTCAGCGAGAACAGTTTTTCAAGGGCCTCCGCCCCCGCCTCCCTCTCGACGGCGGCGCGCAGATCCCCGGCATCCCCGTCGGCATGGCGCAGAAGGGCGTGCAGGATGGCCGCATGTTCCGGCAGAATCCATTCCTGCCGCTCCAGCGCCCCTTCGAAACGGGGCAGAACCTCGGGGTTGAGAATCAGCACCGCCAGAATCACCGCCTCGCGCAGCACCTCCTCGGCGCGCTCTCCCGTGGCCGCCGCCAGATAGGAGGCCCGCGCCCCCGGCGTGGGCCTGGCGGGCAGAGGCGCGCCCGGGCGAAACCGCCCCTCGCGGCCGCGCCGCGGGCGCGAAGGCTGAAACAGCTCGCGCCGCAGCCGGTTGATCTCCTGCCCGTAGTGGCTGCGGATCGAAGGGTCCCTGATGCGCCGGATCGTCTCGCGCAGGGACTTGTCGAGCGCGGCCCGGCGCTCGGGGCTGTCGAAGACCTTTCCCTCGGTTTCCCGCCGCCACAGCAGCTGCACCATCGGCACCGCGACTTCCAGAATCCTGCGCATCGCCCCTGCCCCGCCGGCGCGGATGATGTCGTCCGGGTCCTGGCCCTCGGGCATCAGGGCAAAGCGCAGCGCGCGGCCCGCCTCCAGCATCGGCAGCGCCAGGTCGATCAGCCGCATCGCGGCGCGCAGGCCCGCCCGGTCGCCGTCGAGCGCGATCACCGGCTCGGGG
>WFPZ01000035.1 GCA_015487335.1 Paracoccaceae bacterium | reverse complement strand
CGCGGGCGGGGGCTATTCCGCCGCTTCCGGGGCCTCCGGGGCATCGGAAGCGTCCGGCGCCTCGCCCTGCGCCTCCTGCTGGGCCTCCTGCTGCGCCCGGGGCTTCCGCCCGCGCGAGGAGCGCCGCCGCGCGCGGCTTTCCTCGGGCGTTTCCACCAGACCGCTGTCGCTTTCGGGGACCGGATCGATCACCTCGGCGGCCGCGGGCACGACGGGCTCGGGGGGGGCCGCCGGCGACTGTTGCTGCTGGCGGCGCTGCTCTTCCCGGGCCTGCTGGCGTTCGCGCTGCTCACGCTCCTGCTGCTCGCGCCGGGCTTCGATCTCGCGCATGGCCTCGCCCAGCAGGCGCGTGTAGTGCTCGGCGTGCTGAAGAAAGTTTTCTGCCGCGACGCGGTCATTCGACAGCTGCGCATCGCGGGCCAGCTGGGTGTATTTGTCGATGATCTGCTGCGGCGTGCCGCGCACCTTTCCCTCGGGCCCGGAACTGTCGAAGACACGGTTGATGATGTTGCCGACGGAACGGTTGCGGTTACCCTTCGACCGCGATCGTGACTTGGAAGATCTCATGCGTTTTCTTTTCCGGCCTTGTGGCTTTTTGCCTGAACCTCTGCCGCATGGTCGTGCGGCGGCGCCTTAACCTGGGTTCCTGCGGATGTTAGGCATTCAGCGAGGGGGGAAACCGATCCAGCCGCCGTCGCTGCCTTGGACTAAGCACGACAGAGCCCGAAAAACAAGATGAAATCATCGGGTTTCGGCAAAAAGAGGCCAAGTGAGGAACAATTGCCGCAGCCGGGCTCATCTGTTGCCGGGCAGGCGTCCCATGACCACCCTGTCACGGCCATCCAGATCGGGAAGCGTGCGGACATCCTCGAATCCCGCCTGCCGGAAGAGGGCCGAGACCGGCCCGCCCTGGCCTGCGCCGATCTCCACCGCGAGCCAGCCGCCGGGGCGCAGATGGGCCGGCGCACGGGGAATGATGGCGCGGTAGGCGGCCAGCCCGTCGCCACCGGGGGTGAGCGCCCCGGCGGGCTCCCACGCGCGGACCTCCGGGGCCAGCGCCTGCATTTCGGCCGCGGAAACATAGGGCGGGTTGGAGACGATCAGTTCGAACCGCCCCTCGACCGCCTCGAACCAGTCGGAAGGGAGGAAATGCGCGCGGTCTTCCAGCCCCAGGGCGCGGGCGTTCTCGCGCGCCACCCCCAGCGCAGCCTCCGAGACATCCACGCCCAGCCCGCGCGCCCGGGGACGCTCGGCCAGCAGGCTGAGCAGGATGCAGCCCGATCCGGTGCCCAGATCGAGCAGGCTTTCAAAGGGCAGATCGAGGCAGGCACGGACGAGAACCTCGGTTTCCGGCCTGGGGTCAAGCACTTGCCGGGTGATCTTGAAGTTGCGCTCGAAGAAGGCCCGCCGCCCGGTGATCTGCGCCACCGGCTGGCGGGCGGCGCGGGCGGCAATGGCGGCCTCGAGGCGGGCGCGGGCCCCGGCGGGCAGCTCCTCGGGAAGCACCAGCGTCAGACGGCCGCGATCGACCTCCAGCGCATGGGCCAGCAGGATGCGGGCATCGCGCGCGGGCTCCTCGACCCCGGCCGCGCGCAGCCGCGCCACCGCCTCGCGCAGCGCTTCCGCCCCGGTCATGCCTCCATCTCGGCCAGCTTGCCCGCCTGGTCGTCGGCGATCAGGGCGTCGATCACCTCGTCGAGATCGCCGGCCATCACCTGATCGAGCTTGTAGAGGGTGAGGTTGATGCGGTGGTCGGTCATGCGCCCTTGCGGAAAGTTGTAGGTGCGGATGCGCTCCGAGCGGTCGCCCGAGCCCACCTGGCTTCTGCGGGCGGCGGCGCGCTCGGCCTCGGCCTTCTGGCGCTCCAGATCATAAAGCCGGCTGCGCAGCACCTCCATGGCGATGGCCCGGTTCTGGTGCTGGGACTTTTCCGAGGAGGTCACCACGATGCCGGTGGGAATATGGGTGATGCGCACCGCCGAATCGGTGGTGTTGACGTGCTGGCCGCCGGCCCCCGAAGCGCGCATGGTGTCGATGCGGATATCGGAAGCGGGGATGTCGATATCCACGTCCTCGGCCTTGGGCAGCACCGCGACGGTGGCCGCGGAGGTGTGGATGCGCCCGCCGCTTTCGGTTTCCGGCACCCGCTGCACCCGGTGCACGCCGCTTTCGAATTTCAGCCGGGCAAAGACCCCTTCGCCCTCGACAAGCGCCACCGCCTCCTTGATGCCGCCCAGCTCGGTGGTGTTTTCCTCGATGATGGAAAACTTCCAGCCCTTCGATTCGGCATAGCGCTGATACATGCGCAGCAGGTCGGCGGCAAACAGCGCCGCCTCCTCGCCGCCGGTGCCGGGGCGGATCTCGATGATCGCCGGGCGGGAATCGGCGGCATCCCTGGGCAGCAGGGCCAGCTGCAGGGCCTTTTCCAGCTCCGGCAGGCGGGCGCGCAGGGCCGGCAGCTCTTCCTCGGCCAGGGCCTTCAGCTCCGCATCCTCCAGCATCGCCTCGGCCTCGGCGATCTCGTCGAGCAGCCGCCGGTATTCGGCGATCTTCTCCACCACCGGGCGCAGATCGGCGTATTCCTTGCCCAGCCTGGCGATGTCGCCCTGCCCGGCCGCCATCGAGGCCTCGAGAAACTCGAAACGCTCGATGATCTGCTGAAGTTTCTCCATCGGAACCATGTGCGCCTGTTGCCCTGTGACGTGCCCGGGGTCAAGGGCCGGCCCGGCCGGGGCAAGGGGGCAAGCCCTGCTAGCGCCCTGCCCGCCTGTTCCAGAAGTAGAGGCAGAGGATCTCCATCGCGACATGCGCCCCGGCGATGGCGGTGGCGCCGGTGGTATCGAACGGCGGCGAGACCTCGACCACGTCGCCACCGGCAAGGTTGATCCCGGCCAGCCCGCGCAGGATCGCCGCCGCCTGCCAGCTGGCCAGCCCGCCCCATACCGGCGTACCGGTGCCCGGCGCGAAGGCCGGATCGAGCGCGTCGATGTCGAAGCTCAGATAGACCGGATGATCCGCGACGATGCGTCGGATCATCCGGGCCACGTCGGCGGCGGAGTTTTCATGCACCTCGCGCGCATCGATGATGTTGAACCCCAGGGTATCGGGGTTTTCGGTGCGGATCCCCACCTGGACCGAGCGCGCCGGCTCGACCAGCCCCAGCTTCACCGCCTTGTAGAGGAAGGTGCCGTGGTCGATGCGCGCCATGTCGTCGTCCTTCCACGTGTCTGTGTGAGCATCGAACTGGATCAGCGAGAGAGGCCCGAAGGCCTCGGCATGGGCGCGCAGGATGGGCAGGGTGATGGAGTGATCGCCCCCCAGCACCAGCGCCCCGGCCCCGGCGGCGAGGATCGTGCGGATGTGTTCGCTCAGCGCATCGGGGAAGTCGGCCACTGCGGCGTAATCGAAGGCCATGTCGCCGTAATCGACGATGGTGAATTCCGAAAGCGGATCGAAGCCCCAGCCATAGGGCGGATCGGGCGATTGCAGGGCCGAGGCCTCGCGGATGGCCCGCGGGCCCAGCCGGGCGCCGGGGCGGTTGGTGACCGCCTGGTCGAAGGGCACGCCGGTGACCGCCAGATCGACGCCGGCCAGATCCTTGGTGTAGCGCCGCCTGAGAAACGAGGTGGCGCCGCCGAAGGTGTTCTCGAAGGACAGGCCGCGCGGGTCTTCGCGGGCAAAGGCGGTATCGACCTGGGTTTTCGCGTCTTCCAGTGCCATCGGGCGCTCCCTTTTTCTGCCCGCCGGGGCTTGTCTGCGCGCCGGGGGCTGCCTGCCCCCGGACCCCCGGGAGTATTTTCGCAAGATGAAGGATTACAGCGCCGCGACCCGTTCCGCCAGCCGGGCAGGCCACGAGGCGCTGGCGCGCCATTGCGTCATGTCGTCGGCATGGCCGGCAATCGGCCCACGGGCATGTGGACTTCCCTTCGCGCTTCCTGCGATAACCGCCCTACCCTTCACCAAAGCCGGATTTCCCGCAATGACCAATTCACCGGACGATCTCGTGCACGACCCGGCCGGCGGCCTGCCCCGGCTGCTGGAGATCATGCGCCGCCTG
>WFPZ01000034.1 GCA_015487335.1 Paracoccaceae bacterium | reverse complement strand
GCGATCAGCTTCTTCATGTCCTTCTGGGCCAGCGCCACCAGCGAGGTGTAGACGATGGCGATCGCCGACAGCCACAGCACCAGCGGCGCCAGAAGCTCCGAACCCACGGGGAACATCGGAAGGCTGAACCGCAGGAAGCCGTAACCGCCCATCTTCAGCAGGATCGCCGCCAGCACCACCGAACCGGCGGTGGGCGCCTGCACGTGGGCGTCAGGCAGCCAGGTGTGGAACGGCCACATCGGCATCTTGACGGCGAAGCTGGCGAAGAAGGCCAGCCACAGCAGCGTCTGCAGCCCGCCCACGATCTGATAGCCCGCGATCGAGATCGTGCCGGCGCTGAACTCGTGGCCCAGCAGGGTGGGAATGTCGGTGGTGCCCGCGTCCATGTACATGGCGATGATCGCCACCAGCATCAGCACCGAGCCGAGGAAGGTGTAGAGGAAGAACTTGAAGGAGGCATAGATGCGGTCCTTCCCGCCCCAGATGCCGATGATCAGGAACATCGGGATCAGGCCACCCTCGAAGAAGAGGTAGAACAGCACCAGATCGAGCGCCATGAAGACGCCCAGCATCAGGGTCTCCAGCACCAGGAAGGCGATCATGTATTCCTTCACCCGATGCGTCACGTTCCAGCAGGCGGCAATCGTGATGGGCATCAGGAAGGTGGTCAGCATCACGAAGAGGATCGAGATGCCATCCACCCCCATCTTGTATTTCAGGCCCAGCAGCCAGTCGCGCTCTTCCACGAACTGAAAGCCGGTGTCGGCCGGGTCGAACATCGCCAGCACGAACAGCGACACCAGGAAGGTGGCGGAGGTGGCGATCAGGGCCAGCCACTTGGCGTTGCGCTGCGCCGCCTCGTCGTTGCCGCGCAGGAACAGGGCCAGGATCAGGGCGGCCGCCAGCGGCAGGAAGGTGATTATGGAAAGCAGGTTGCCCATCAGCCGGCCCCCCCGCCAATCGTCATCCAGGTAATCAAGACTGCAACCCCCAGAACCATCGCGAATGCATAGTGGAACAGGTAGCCCGACTGGGCCCGCCCGGCGAGCCTGGTCAGGAAGGGCACGATCCCCATGGCGATCCCGTTGATCGTGCCGTCGATGACCTTGCCGTCACCCTTCTTCCACAGGAAGCGGCCCAGCCGCCTGGCGGGGCGGACGAAGACGGCGTCGTAGATCTCGTCGAAATACCACTTGTTGAGCAGGAACAGGTAGAGCGGGCGCTGCGCCGCGGCCAGCCGCCCGGGCAGATCGGGGCGACGGATGTACATCATCCAGGCGATGAACAGCCCCGCCAGCATGGCCACGAAGGGCGAGACCTTCACCCATTTCGGCACCTCGTGGGCCGCTTCCAGAACGTCGTTCTCGGGCCCGATGAAGATTGCGCCGCGGGGCGGCCCGGCAAGCGCCACCTCCCCTTCCGCGGGCGCCGCGGCACGCTCTTCCCCGGCCTCGGCGGCCTCGGCGGCCACATGGGCCGGAATGCCGAAGAACTCCTCCACCTTGTCGATCTTGCCGAAGAACTGGTTGTACCAGACGACCCCGGAGAAGATCGCGCCGATGGCCAGCACCCCCAGCGGGATCAGCATCACCGGGCGGCGCTCATGGGCGTGTTCGTGGGCATGGGCATCGCCGCGCGCCTCGCCGTAGAAGGTCATGAACATCAGCCGCCAGGAATAGAAGCTGGTGAACAGCGCGGCGACGACCAGAGACCAGAAGGCGAAACCGTTTTCGGCGGCATAGGCGCTCTCGATGATCGCGTCCTTCGAGAAGAAGCCGGAAAAGCCGATGTAGGTCAGCGGGATGCCCACCCCCGTCAGCGCCAGCGTGCCGATCATCATCGCCCAGAAGGTCAGCGGGATCTTGCGCCTGAGGTTGCCGTAATTGCGCATGTCCTGCTCATGGTGCATGGCGGTGATCACCGAGCCCGCCCCGAGAAACAGCAGCGCCTTGAAGAAGGCATGTGTCAGCAGGTGGAACATGGCCACCGAATAGGCTCCCACGCCGGCAGCCACGAACATGTAGCCGAGCTGGCTCATGGTGGAATAGGCGATCACCCGCTTGATGTCGTTCTGCACCAGCCCGATGGTGGCCGCGACAAAGGCCGTGGCCGCGCCGATGTAGACGACGAACATCTTGGCCTCGGCCGCATATTCGAACAGCGGCGACATGCGCACCACCAGGAACACCCCGGCGGTGACCATGGTGGCGGCGTGGATCAGCGCCGAAACCGGCGTCGGGCCTTCCATGGCATCGGGCAGCCAGGTGTGCAGGAACAGCTGCGCCGACTTGCCCATGGCGCCAATGAACAGCAGGAAGGCCAGCAGGTTGGCCGCGTTCCAGTCCGTCCAGAGGAAGTTGATCCTGGCCTCGGCCAGCATCGGGCCGGCGGCGAATATGTCGTCGAAACGGATCGAATCCACCATCCAGAACAGGCCGAAGATGCCCAGGGCGAAGCCGAAGTCCCCCACCCGGTTGACGATGAAGGCCTTCATCGCGGCGGCATTTGCCGAGGGCTTGCGGTAGTAGAAGCCGATCAGCAGGTAGGAGGCCACGCCCACGCCTTCCCAGCCGAAGAACATCTGCAGCAGGTTGTCGGAGGTGACCAGCATCAGCATGGCAAAGGTGAAGAACGAGAGATAGGCGAAGAACCTCGGCCGGTAGCTTTCGCCTTCGTGGAAATTCTCGTCATGGGCCATGTAGCCCATCGAGTAGAGGTGCACGAGGCTGGAAACCGTCGTCACCACGATCAGCATGATCGCGGTCAGCCGGTCCATGCGAATCGCCCAGTCGGTGGACAGCGTGCCGCTCTCGATCCAGCGCATGATCTGGATCTGCTCGGGGGCGCTGGCATCGAGGGTCAGGAAGACGATCCAGCTGAGGGCCGCCGAGAGGAACAACAGCCCCGTGGTGACCCATTGCGAGGCCTTGTCGCCGATCAGCCGCCAACCGAAGCCTGCGATGATCGCGCCGACCAGCGGGGCAAAGAGGATGATGGTTTCCATTTCCTTACCCCTTCATCACGTTGACGTCTTCAACGTCGATGGTGCCGCGGTTGCGGAAGAAGCAGACCAGGATCGCCAGGCCGATGGCGGCCTCGGCGGCGGCCACGGTGAGAATGAACATGGTGAAGATCTGCCCCACCAGATCGCCGAGATAGCTGGAGAAGGCGACCATGTTGATGTTCACCGCCAGCAGCATCAGCTCGATCGACATCAGGAGGATGATGACGTTCTTGCGGTTCAGGAAAAGCCCGAAGACACCGATGACAAACAGCCCCGCGGCCACTGCCAGATAGTTTTCAAGTCCGACCATCTTGTCCCTCAAATCTTTTCTTCCTTGCCGCCCGGCGGCGCAGCGCGACCACGAACAGGGCGATGACCGCGGCCAGAATGACGAGCGAACGCCCCATGCTACAGCCCCTGTCCCGGTTTCACGTCCTTCAGCTCCAGCGCCTTGGCCGGATCGCGATACATCTGCGCCAGCACGTCCTGGCGCTTGATGTAGGGCCGGTGGCGCAGGGTCAGCACGATGGCGCCGATCATCGCCACCAGCAGGACCAGCCCGGCCAGCTGGAACAGCAGGATGTAATCGTCGTAGATCAGCCGCCCCAGCGCCGCGGTGTTCTGCACCTCCTGCGGGTCCGGGGCGACGGCCTGGCGCAGCTCGGGCGCGAGATCGGCGAACTGCCAGACCCCGATCGCCATGCCCAGCTCGAGCAGGATGATCACCCCGATCAGCAGCCCCAGCGGCATGTACTGCACCATCTCGCCCTTGAGCTCGGCGAAATCGACATCGAGCATCATCACCACGAACAGGAACAGCACCGCCACCGCGCCCACGTAGACGATCACCAGCAGCATCGCCACGAACTCCGCCCCCAGCAGGATGAACAGCCCGGCCGCCGAGATGAACGCCAGGATCAGCCACAGCACCGAGTGCACGGGGTTGCGGCTGACCACGGTGAACAGCCCGCCGGCCAGCGTCGTGACGGCAAAGACGTAAAAGGCAAAATCAGCGACGCTCATGCGCTGTCCTCCTCGTTTTCGGCAAACACCGCCTGGGCGAAGCCCAGCGCCCGGCTCATCGCCGGCAGTCCGCCCAGCATGGACATCTGATAGATCACCTCGGAGATCTCCTTTTCGCTGGCCCCCGCCTCGAGCGCGTGGCGGACGACGGCCTTGAACATCGGCTCCACCGGCGCGCCCTGCACCGTCATGCCGGCGATCATCGCCATCAGGCGCTGCTTGGCGTCCAGCCCGTCCCGGTTGAAGGCATTGCCCCAGATCATCTCCATGACGTCCCTGGGCATGGTGGGCATCATCTTGTCGAAACCATGGGCCTGGAAACTCTCCAGCGCAGGGTTGATGGCGCGGACCATTTCCTGGCCCTGCTCCATCATCTGCTGGAAGAGCTTGTTGAAATCACTCATCGGTAGGGCGCGTCCAGTTCCAGGTTGCGGGCGATCTCAGCCTCCCACATCTCGCCGTTTTCCAGAAGCTTCTGCTTGTCGTAGAACAGCTCTTCGCGGGTTTCGGTGGCATATTCGAAATTGGGCCCCTCGACGATCGCATCCACCGGGCAGGCCTCCTGGCAGAAGCCGCAGAAGATGCATTTCGTCATGTCGATGTCATAGCGCGTGGTGCGGCGCGAGCCGTCCTCGCGGGGCTCGGCATCGATGGTGATGGCCTGGGCCGGGCAGATCGCCTCGCACAGCTTGCAGGCGATGCAGCGCTCTTCGCCGTTGGGATAGCGGCGCAGCGCATGCTCGCCGCGGAAACGCGGGCTGAGAGGGCCCTTCTCGTGCGGGTAGTTCACCGTGGCCTTGGGACCGAAGAAGTATTTCAGGCCCAGCCTGAAGCCGACGATGAAATCCCACAGCACGAAGTACTTGGCGGCGCGGACGTAGTCGATTGCCATTGCCTCAGCCTCCCACCGTCCAGCGGGCGTAAGCGCCCCAGAACCATCCGAACTGCGCCGCGAAGGCCACGAAGACCACCCAGGCCAGGCTCAGCGGCAGGAACACCTTCCAGCCGATGCGCATCAGCTGGTCGTAGCGGTAGCGCGGGGTGATCGCCTTCACCATCGCGAAGATGAAGAAGAAGAACGCCATCTTGCCGATCATCCACAGCACCCCGTCGGGAATGCCGGGAATGGGCGACAGCCAGCCGCCGAAGAACAGCAGCGTGATCAGCGCGCACATCAGGAAGATGGCAATGTATTCCCCGGCCATGTAGAGCAGGAAGGGGGTCGAGGAATATTCCACCTGGTAGCCCGCCACCAGCTCGCTTTCCGCTTCGGGCAGGTCGAAGGGCGGGCGGTTGGTCTCGGCCAGCGCCGAGATGAAGAACAGGAACACCATCGGGAACTGCGGGATCCAGTACCAGTTCAGCAGCCCCCAGTCGCCCTTCTGCGCGGCCACGATGTCGGACAGGTTGAGCGACCCGGTGGAAAGGATCACCCCGATGA
>WFPZ01000033.1 GCA_015487335.1 Paracoccaceae bacterium | reverse complement strand
CGCTTTCCCCCGACACCGCCAGCTGGCTGCCCACCGGCCGCGGCGCCGAGCCCCAGGTCTCCACCACCGTGGCCAGCACCGCCCCGCGCCCCTGCCGGTGCCATGCCAGCGCGGTTTCGGGAATGTCGTCAAAGCCTGGTGCGGGGTTGCTCATGTCTTCTCCAGCATCTGCATCAGCCGCGCCCTCTCGCCGGGGTCTTCCGGCTCCGAGAGCGCCCGGGCCAGCGCCTCCAGCGAGGCGATATTATGCCCCGCGCGC
The DNA here is from genome assembly GCA_015487335.1 of Paracoccaceae bacterium. GTDB lineage: Bacteria > Pseudomonadota > Alphaproteobacteria > Rhodobacterales > Rhodobacteraceae > S012-89. The sequence continues at coordinate 6,739 of WFPZ01000033.1, read as the reverse complement.
AAGGAGTCCACATGCGGCAGCATCGCCCTGATGCCGCGCGCCTTCGGGGCGAACTCGGCCCAGCGCAAGAGCGGGTTGACCCAGATCACCCGCCGGGCCGAAAGCTGCAGGCGCTCCATCTCGCGGGCCAGCTGGTCGGGGTCGTCGCGATCGAGTCCGTCGGAGATCAGCAGCACCACCGCCCCCGGCCCCAGCACCCGGCGCGACCAGTCGCGGTTGAAGGCGTGCAGGCAGGCGCCGATCCGGGTGCCGCCCTCCCAGTCCTGCGCCTCCGCCCCCGCCGCGGCCAGGGCGGCGTCCACGTCGCGGGTGGCCAGGTGGCGGGTGATGTTGGTCAGCCGGGTGCCGAAGGTGAAGGCATGCACATGCGCCCAGCCCGCCCCCTGGCGGTTGGAGACCGCATGCAGGAAATGCAGCACCGCCCGGCTGTATCGCGACATGGAACCGGAGATGTCGCACAGCGCCACCAGGTTCGGCCAGCGGATGCGGCGCGAGCGCATGGACAGGCCCGTCACCTCGCCGCCCCGGCGCATCGACTGGCGCATGGTGGCGCGCCAGTCGGGGCGCCGGCCCAGCGCATCGGCCTGGTGGCGGCGCGATTTCAGCGGCCGCACCGGCAGAGAGAGCGTGGCCAGCATCCGCCGGGCCTCGGCCATCTCGGCGGTGCTCATCTGCTCGAAGTCGAGCTGGCGCAGCCGCTCCTCGCCCGACATGGTGCGGCTGGCGTCGATCTCGATCTCGCTTTCGCCCTCGTTTTCCGGCAACTGGGGCACATCGCGCGCCACCCCCGCCAGCAGGGCCTCGGCGGCGCGGCGCTCGGCCGCGGCCGGGGCGCGTTCCTCCCGGACGCCGCGAATGGCGGGCAGCATCAGCGCCATCATGTGCTCCATGTAGCGCGGATCGCGCCAGAACAGGCGGAAGACCTGGGCAAACACCCGCCGGTGCTCGGGGCGCGAGATGAAGCACGCCTGCAGGGCCCAGTAGAAATCGCGCTTGCCGGTGAAGCCCGCCGCCTGCACCGCGCGCACCGCGTCCACCACCCGCCCCGGCCCCACCGGCAGCCCGGCGGCGCGCAGGGCGCGGGCGAAATGCACGATGTTGTCGGCCAGCCTGCCGTCTTCGGGAATGTCGGAAGGAAAGGTCTCAGCCATCGGGCGCAATCCGGGGGGCTGCCTGCCCCCCGCTCCTTCCGGGAATATTGGCCGGCAGAAGAAGCATCAGGCCGGGGCCAGTTCGGCGCGGACTTCGGAAAGGAGGCGCGCCGCCTCCGAGCCGCGGATCTTCTGGATGTCGTCCTGGTATTTCAGGATCGCGCCGATGGTATCGGCGATCACCTCGGGGCTCAGCGCGATCACGTCGAGCGCCAGAAGGCACTTGGCCCAGTCGATGGTTTCGGCCACCCCCGGCTTCTTGAACAGATCCTCGGTGCGCAGCTTCTGCACGAAGGCCACCACCTCGCGCGAGAGCGCCTCGGAGGCTTCCGGCGCGCGGGCGTGCAGGATTTCCAGTTCGCGCTCGAAACCGGGGTAATCGACCCAGTGATACAGACAGCGCCGCTTGAGCGCGTCGTGCACCTCGCGGGTGCGGTTGGAGGTGAGGATCACGATCGGCGGTTTCTCGGCCCGGATGGTGCCCAGTTCGGGGATCGTCACCTGATAGTCCGAGAGCGCCTCCAGCAGGAAGGCCTCGAAGGGTTCGTCGGTGCGGTCGAGCTCGTCGATCAGCAGCACCGGCGGCCCCTCGGGGTGGGGGCGCATGGCCTGCAGCAGCGGGCGCTCGATGAGGTATTCCTCGGTGAAGAGCTCATCCTTGAGGATGTCGCGGTCGGCCCCGCCGGCGGCCTCGGCGGTGCGGATGGCGATCATCTGCTCGGCGAAGTTCCACTCGTAGACGGCCGAAGCCGCATCCAGCCCCTCGTAGCACTGCAGCCGGATCAGCCGGCGGCCCAGCGCCGCCGAGAGCGCCCTGGCGATCTCGGTCTTGCCCACCCCGGCCTCGCCCTCCAGAAACAGCGGCTTGCCCAGGCGCAGCGCCAGGAACACCACGGTGGCCAGATCGCGGCCGCAGACATAGCGCTGCCCGGCCAGCATCTGCTGCACGCCTTCGATCGAGGAAATGTCTTCTTTCATGGGATTCTCCTTGGCGCCTTAGGCTGCACGCGCAGCCGCCCCCGTCAAGGGGCGCGGCTTCGTTGCGGATGCGATGATTGCCTTCGCCGCGCCGGGAAAGGGCATGCCGTCCCGGCCGGGTTCTCCTGGCTGCGCAACCGCAGGGCAAGCGGCCGCCCGGGTGGGCGCGAATGCGCCCGCCTGGGGGGCGGGCGCATGCCCGGGTCGCAAGCGACCCGGACCGGGGGAAGGCGGTCTGGCGCGACATGCCACGGGGCGGCGTCCTGCGGATTTGGCGAAATTTCCGCCTGACGGCTTCGCAGCCCCTTGAAATGGCGCCACCATTCCTGCGCGATTGCCCGTGGTCAGACAAAAATCTGCCAGACCGGTGGTTGCGGAGCAGTGGCTCCAGAGCCTAAGAGCAGGCGAGTCACCAAGGAGACCTGCGATGAACACCTCTCCCTCCCTTTCCGCCAAGGACGCCCCCGGGCTTGCCTCGTTCAACTGGGAAGATCCGCTGTTGCTGGAAGACCAGCTGAGCGAGGAGGAGCGGATGCTGCGCGACGGGGCGGCCGCCTTCGCGCAGGACAGGCTGGCGCCGCGCATCATCGAGGCCTATCGCGAGGCCGCCGTGGCCCCCGAGATCTTCGCCGAGATGGGCGAGGCGGGGCTGCTGGGCGTCACCCTGCCCGAGGAATACGGCGGGCTGGGCGCGGGCTACGTGAGCTACGGGCTGATCGCGCGCGAGATCGAGCGGGTCGATTCGGGCTATCGCTCGATGATGAGCGTGCAGTCCTCGCTGGTGATGTATCCCATCTACGCCTACGGCAACGAGGAACAGCGCCGCCGCTACCTGCCGAAACTGGCCCGGGGCGAGTGGATCGGCTGTTTCGGCCTGACCGAGCCCGATGCCGGCTCGGACCCGGGCTCCATGAAGACCACGGCCAGGAAGGTGGACGGCGGCTATGTGCTGAACGGCACCAAGATGTGGATCTCCAACAGCCCGATTGCCGATGTCTTCGTGGTCTGGGCCCGCTCCGAGGCCCATGGCGGCAAGATCCGCGGCTTCGTGCTGGAGAAGGGCGCCAGGGGGCTGAGCGCGCCCAAGATCGACGGCAAGCTGTCCTTGCGCGCCTCGGTGACCGGCGAGATCGTGCTTGATGGCGTGGAAGTGGGCGAAGAGGCGCTCCTGCCCAATGTGGAGGGGCTCAAGGGCCCCTTCGGCTGCCTCAACCGGGCGCGCTATGGCATTGCCTGGGGGGTGATGGGCGCGGCCGAGTTCTGCTGGCTTGCGGCGCGCCGCTACGGGCTCGAGCGCAAGCAGTTCCGCCGCCCGCTGGCCGCCACCCAGCTGTTCCAGAAGAAGCTGGCCGACATGCAGACGGAAATCGCCCTGGGCCTGCAGGCGGCGCTGCGGGTGGGCCGGCTGATGGACGAGGCCCGCGCCGCCCCCGAGATGATCAGCCTGATCAAGCGCAACAACTGCGGCAAGGCGCTGGACATCGCGCGAATGGCGCGCGACATGCATGGCGGCAACGGCATATCGGAGGAGTTCCAGGTGATGCGCCACATGGTGAACCTGGAAACCGTCAATACCTACGAAGGCACCCACGACGTGCACGCGCTCATCCTCGGGCGCGCCCAGACCGGGCTGCAGGCCTTCTTCTGAGCCGGGCGCCCCGTGCGGGCGGAGGGCCGGGTTTCGCCCGCCACCGCCCCGCCCCGGCAACAAATGGAGGCCGGGCGGAGAACTGGTTCCGCCCCTTCAACAATGCCCCCTAATTGATGGCAATCATCTGGCGGCAGCCCATTGCACCGGGGCCGGCGGGGGCGCTATCCTAGCCCATCCGATGCGGGGGCCGTCCGGCCTTCGCGGCGACGTGCAGGTGGCAAGCAGGGGTGAGCGGTACCATGGCCGAAAAGCTGCTGACCGAGCTGATGGATCCGGCAGGGGACTGCCCGCTGGAGGAGTGGCTCGACCGGCTGGAGGACATCGCCGAGGACCACGGGTATTTCGAGCCCCTCGGCCCCGACCACAGCGCCACCTTCATCGACCGCAGCCCCTCCCGCCTGCTGGTGACCTTCGAGACCGTCGCCGCCGCCCGCGCCCGGCCCGATTGCGACGTGCCCCTGGGCTGGGAACTGGCCGCCGAGCGCGACTGGTCGCAGCTGTGCCTGCTGTCGCATGGCGAAACCTGGTTCCGTCACCGCGCCGTCTACATGCATTTCGACCGTCTCGTCGACGAAGGCTTCTTCGACGAATTCGACCAGGTTGTGTTCTTCGGCACCGATTCGGCCGGCTACGCGGCGGCCGCCTATTCGGTGGCCTCCCCCGGCGCCACGGTGATCGTGATCTCGCCGCAGGCCACGCTGGATCCGCGTATCACCGAATGGGACGACCGCTTCCGGCACATGCGCCGCACCTCCTTCACCGACCGCTACGGCTATGCCCCCGACATGCTGGAGGCGGCGTGGCGGGCCTTCATCCTCTACGACCCGGAAGACGACTTCGACGCCGCCCATGCGGCGCTGTTCACCCGCCCCAATGTCGAGAAGATCCGCTGCCGCCACTTCGATGGCCAGATCGAGACCTTCCTCTACGAGATGGATCTGCTGCAACCGCTGATCGACAAGGCCATGGCCGGCACGCTGACAACGGCCGATTTCCACCGCGCCCTGCGCGCCCGGCGCGACTACCTGCCCTGGCTGCGCCGCCTGCTGGGCGCGCTGGTGGAGGCCGAGCGCCCCTATCTCACGGGGCTGTTGTGCCGCAACGTGCTCCAGCACATCAACGCCCCGCGCTTCCGCCGCCAGCTCCGCCACGCCGAGCGCGCGCTGCAGGCCCGGGGGCGCAAACTGCCCCCCCAGCGCACCCTGCAGGAGGCCTGAGCCCGGCGGGCAGCCCCCGGCGCCGGGTCGGTTGCGCAAAAGCGCCCCGGTTTCCCAATGGCTATGGCGCGCCGGCGGACGATTGTGTAATCCGGCCCCGCAATGACCGAAACACTCACCCTCCGCCGCCCCGACGACTGGCACCTTCACCTGCGCGACGGCGCCATGCTGGCCGCGGTGCTGCCCGAAAGCGCCCGCCATTTCGCCCGCGCCATCGTGATGCCCAACCTGGTGCCCCCGGTCACCACCGCCGCCCAGGCCGCCGCCTACCGCCGGCGCATCCTCGACGCCCTGCCCGAGGGCATGGCGTTCGAACCGCTGATGACCCTCTACCTCACCGAGGACACAGACCCCGAGGACGTGGCCGCCGCCGCCCGCGAGGGGCTGGTGCGGGCGGTCAAGCTCTACCCGGCCGGGGCCACCACCAACTCGGCCTCGGGGGTGCGCGACTTTTCCCGCATCCGCCCGGTGCTGGAGCGCATGGCCGAAACGGGGCTGCCGCTGTGCGTGCACGGCGAGGTCACCGACGAGGAGGTGGACATCTTCGACCGCGAGGCGGTGTTCCTGGCACGCGTCCTCGACCCCCTGCGCCGGGCCACGCCGGGGCTCAGGGTGGTGCTGGAGCATGTCACCACCGCCGAGGGCGTGGACTACGTGAGGGACGGCGGCAAGGACATTGCCGCCACCATCACCGCCCATCACCTGGTGATCAACCGCAACCACATCCTCGCCGGCGGCATCCGCCCGCATTACTACTGCCTGCCGGTGGCCAAGCGCGAAACCCACCGCGCCGCGCTTCTCGAGGCCGCCACCTCGGGCCATCCGCGCTTCTTTCTCGGCACCGACAGCGCCCCGCATACCGATGCGGCCAAGCTCGCCCCCTGCGGCTGCGCCGGCTGCTTCACCGCCCCCAACGCCCTGCCGATCCTCGCCGAGGTCTTCGAACGCGCCGGCGCGCTGGACAGGCTCGAGGCCTTCGTCTCGCTCAACGGCCCGGCCTTCTATCGCCTGCCCCCCAACGAGGAAACCATCACCCTCAGGCGCGGCACGCCGGCGGCCGGCCCTGCACGGATCGACACCGCCGAGGGGCCCGTCACCGTCTTCGACCCGGGCTTTCCCCTGCACTGGAGCGTCACGCCCTGATCTTCTTCCGTTCCGAAACACTCCCGCCGGAGGCCTCCTCCGCCCACAACCAGGACCGCGCCGATGATCCCCTCTTCCTACCCGCCGAAAGATGAAATCGCCCGCCTCAGCGCCCGCATGCTGCTGGAAATCGGCGCGGTGCATTTCAACGCCGAACGGCCCTTCACCCTGGCCTCGGGGCTGCCCTCGCCCACCTACATCGACTGCCGCAAGCTCATATCCTACCCGCGCATCCGCTCCGCCCTGATGGATTTCATGGCCGTCACGGTGATGCGCGAGGCCGGCTTCGAGGCCTTCGACAACATCGCCGGCGGCGAAACCGCCGGCATCCCCTTCGCCGCGCTGGTGGCCGAGCGCCTCGCCCTGCCCATGAGCTACGTGCGCAAGAAACCCAAGGGATACGGCCGCGGGGCGCGCATCGAGGGGGAAATCCCCGAAGGCGCGCGCGTGCTGCTGGTGGAGGATCTCACCACCGATGGCGGCTCGAAGATCTCCTTCGTCGAGGCGATCCGCGAGGCCGGCGGCGCCTGCGCCCACACGGCGGTGATCTTCTACTACGGCATCTTCCCCGAAACCGAAGACACCCTCGCACGCCACGG
>WFPZ01000032.1 GCA_015487335.1 Paracoccaceae bacterium | reverse complement strand
TGCCTGTTCATGACCGGGGCCCATGTGGGCCATGACGCGCAGGTGGGCAACCGGGTGATCATGGCCAACCAGGCCGCGCTCGGCGGCCATTGCGTGATCGAGGACGACGTGATCATCGGCGGGCTGTCGGGCATCCACCAGTTCGTGCGCATCGGCCGCGGGGCGATTGTCGGCGCGGTGACCATGGTCACCAACGACGTGATCCCCTTCGGCCTGGTGCAGGGCCCGCGCGGCGAGCTGGACGGGCTCAACCTGGTGGGCCTCAAGCGCCGCGGGGTGGAGCGCGCCGAGATCACCGCGCTCCGGGCCGCCTATCAGGCGCTGGCCCAGGGGGAGGGCTCGTTCCAGGAGCGCGCCCGCAAGCTGGCCGAGGAAAGCGACAGCCCCCATGTGCGCGAGCTGGCCGAGTTCATCCTCTCGAACTCCGACCGCTCCTTCCTCACCCCCCGATGAGGGCGCGGCGGTGCTGGCGCTGATCGCGGGGCAGGGGCGCTTGCCGGCCTATCTGGCCGAAAGGCTGGCCGCCCGGGGCGCTCCCTTCGTGATCTGCGAGATGCGGGGCTTTCCCACCGCCGCCACCGGCGCGCCTCTTCTGCGTTTCCGGATCGAACATCTGGGTTCGCTCATGGATGACCTTCAGGCCCGCGGGGTGAGCGAGATCTGCCTGGCCGGCGCGGTGCGCCGACCGGTCGTGGAGGAGGCGGCGCTTGATGCCGCCACCCGCCCGCTGGCCCCGCGCATCGCCCGGGCCATCGCCTCGGGCGACGATGCGGCGCTGCGGATCGTTCTGGAGATCTTCGAGGAACGCGGCTTTGCCATCCGCGGGGCCCACGAGCTTGCCCCAGAGCTTCTGCCTCCGGCCGGCATTCCCACCCGCGCCCGGCCGGGCGAAGGCCACCGCCGCGACATTTCCCTCGCCGATGCCGCCCTGGCCAGGCTGGGGGCTGCCGATATCGGCCAGGCCTGCGTGGTGGCCGGAGGCCGGGTGGTGGCCACCGAGGGCCCCGCCGGCACCGACGCCATGCTGGCGGCCCTGCCGCGCGAGGCGCGCGGCGGGCTTCTGGCCAAGGCGCCCAAGCCGGGGCAGGAGCGGCGCGCCGACCTGCCCACCATCGGCCCCGGCACCGTTGCCGCGGCGGCCCGCGCGGGGCTGGGCGGAATCGCGATCGAGGCCGGCGGCGTTCTGGTGCTGGAGCGTGACGAGGTGATCGAGGCCTGTGACGGCGCGGGGCTGTTCCTGTGGGTCCGGGAGGCGGGGCCATGCACGTCTTCCTGATCGCCGGAGAGCCCTCGGGCGACAGGCTGGGCGGCGCGCTCATGGCCGGGCTGCGCCAGCTGCGCCCCGAGGTGCGCTTCTCCGGTGTCGGCGGCGCCGAGATGCAGGCGCAGGGGCTTGCCAGCCTCTTTCCCATGGAAGAGCTTTCGGTGATGGGCCTGGCCGAGGTGCTGCCGAAATACCGCCAGCTGAAGCGCCGCATCCGCCAGACGGCCGAGGAGGTGCTGCGGCTGTCGCCGGATGTGCTGATCACCATCGACAGCCCCGATTTCAACCTGCGGGTGGCACGCCGGGTGCGCGCGGCCTCGGCCCTGCGCACCGTGCATTACGTGGCGCCCTCGGTCTGGGCGTGGCGCTCGGGGCGGGCGGCGAAGATGGCAAGGGTCGTCGATCAGGTGCTGGCGCTCCTGCCCTTCGAGCCGCCCTGGATGGAGGCCGCCGGCATGCGATGCGATTTCGTGGGCCACCCGGTGGTGGCCGATCCGGTGCCCACGGCCGGGGAGGTCTCGGCCTTCCGCGCCGCCGAAAGCCTTGGCGAGGCGCCGGTGATCGTGGCCCTGCCGGGCTCGCGCCGCGGCGAGGTGGAACGCCTCGCCCCCGTCTTCGGCGAATCGCTGCGCCCCGTTCTGGCCCGCCACCCGGCAGCCCGCGTGGTGGTGCCCGCCGCGGCCCCCGTGGCCGGGCGGGTGCGGGAACTGGTGCGCCGCTGGCCGGGCGCGCCGCTGGTGCTGGACCCGCGAACCATGCCCCCGCAGGCCGCCGCCGCCCGCAAGCGCGCCGCCTTCGCCGCGGCGCAGGTGGCGCTGGCCGCCTCGGGCACCGTCTCGCTGGAACTCGCCGCCACCTCCACCCCGATGGTGATCGCCTATGACATGAACTGGCTGTCGCGGCTGATCATCGGGCGGATGCTGAAGGTGGACACCGTGACCCTGGTCAACCTGGTATCGGAAAGCCGCGCCGTGCCCGAGTATCTCGGCACCGCCTGCCGGCCGGAAAACATCGCCGCGGGCCTGCTGGAGGTGATGGAGAACCCCGACGCCCAGAGGCAGGCCATGGCGCTGACCATGCAGCGGCTGGGCCGCGGCGGCGAGGCGCCGGGGCTGCGGGCCGCGCGCGCGGTGCTGGCGGGGCTCGGGCAGGCCGGCGCCACGGGCTGACCGGCAACGCGCATTCGGGAAAACGCGGGCGGGTGCCTGGCGCTCAGCGCTTCCCGATCCAGCCGCCGCCGAATACCCGGCTGCCTTCCGTTGCGTAGAAAACGCAGGCCTGTCCGGGGCTTACGCCCTCTTCTGCAACCAGAAGCTCAACTTCGGCGCTGTTCGGCCCGGTGGGGCGAATCACCGCCTCTCGCGGCGGACGGGTGGAGCGCACCTTGACCGCCATCTCCCAGGCGGGCCGGCTGTCGAAGGGCTCGTCGCCCAGCCAGTTGATTTCATCCACCGGGATGATCCGGGTGGCCAGCATCTCTTTCGGGCCGACGATCACCCGGCGCGCCTCCACATCCAGCTTCACCACGTAGAGCGGCTCGGCCAGCCCGCCGATTCCGAGGCCCCGGCGCTGGCCGATGGTGTAGTGGATCACGCCGCGGTGGCGGCCCAGCACCCGGCCCTCGACATCCACGATCTCGCCGGGTTCGGCCGCGCCCGGGCGCAGCTTCTCGATCACCGCCGCATAGTTTCCCTCGGGGACGAAGCAGATATCCTGGCTGTCGGGCTTGTCGGCCACTTCCAGCCCATGTTTCGCCGCCAGCGCCCGGGTTTCGGCCTTGGACTTCAGGTGCCCGAGCGGAAAGCGCAGGTATTCGAGCTGTTCGCGGGTGGTGGAAAAGAGGAAATAGCTCTGATCGCGGGCCGGATCGGCGGCCATGTGCAGCTCGGCCCCGCGCGGGCCGGCCAGGCGGCGGATGTAATGGCCCGTGGCCATGCAGTCGGCCCCCAGGTCGCGGGCGGTTTCCATCAGGTCGCGGAACTTGACCTTCTCGTTGCAGCGGATGCAGGGCACGGGGGTGGCGCCGGACAGGTAGCTGTCGGCAAATTCCTCGATGACCGAATCGCGAAAAACATTTTCGTAATCAAGCACGTAATGGGGGAAGTTCAACTGCTCTGCCACCCGGCGCGCATCATGAATGTCACGCCCCGCACAGCAGGCCCCCTTCTTCGCCAGCGCCGCGCCGTGATCGTAAAGCTGCAGCGTGACGCCCACCACGTCATAGCCCTCGCGGGCCAGCTCGGCGGCCACGACGGAGCTGTCCACCCCGCCCGACATGGCCACCACCACGCGGGTCTCGGCCGGGGGCTTGGGGAAGCCCAGCGAATTGAGGGTGTTGGCGTTGTCGTCGAGGGGCATGGCGCGGCCTGTGGCTGAGACCCGAGGGAATATATGAAAATGCCACCTACTCTCAAGGGCCGGTTTCACCTTGCCTTAAACACCCCTCGGCAAGGCTGACCCTCGAAAGGGGCATGTGCAAACGTGAGGGGTAGGCAGATGTATCTGAAGAAAACCGATGGCCCGCGGTCCGTGACCTTGCCGGACGGCACGATAATGACCCGCGCCGACCTTCCCGCGCCCGATACCCGCCGCTGGGTGGCCTCGCGCAAGGCCGCGGTTGTGCGCGCGGTGCTGGCGGGGCTGGTGTCGCGCGAGGAGGCATGCGAGCGCTGGGCACTCAGCGAGGAAGAGCTCGACAGCTGGATTTCGGCGCATCTGGCGCATGGGGAGCGGGCGCTCAAGGTAACCATGCTGCAAAGGTATAGACAACCATAGGTTGCAGATATAATTTTCCGCTCACGGTAACGGCTGATTAACCAATCACGGTAAAGATCATCGCCGAAGACGGGACAGTAGCGGAGGCATCGCGATGCGAATCTTGCTGGTGGAGGACGATCCGACAACCTCGAAAAGCATCGAGATGATGCTGACGCATGCAAACCTGAACGTCTATTCGACGGATCTGGGCGAAGAAGGGCTCGATCTGGCCAAGCTCTACGACTATGACCTGATCCTGCTTGATCTCAACCTGCCCGACATGAACGGCCATGAAGTGCTGCGCCAGCTGCGCCTGGCGCGGGTGGACACGCCGATTCTCATCCTTTCGGGAGAGGACGATACGGAAAGCAAGCTCAAGGGGTTCGGATTCGGCGCCGACGATTACCTTACCAAGCCTTTCCACCGCGAAGAGCTTGTGGCGCGCATCCATGCCATCATCCGCCGCTCCAAGGGCCATTCGCAATCGATCATCCGCACCGGCGAGGTGGAGGTGAACCTCGATGCCAAGACGGTGACGGCGGGCGGCAAGCCGGTGCATCTGACCGGCAAGGAATACCAGATGCTGGAGCTGCTCTCGCTGCGCAAGGGCACCACGCTGACCAAGGAGATGTTCCTCAACCATCTCTATGGCGGCATGGACGAGCCCGAGCTGAAGATCATCGACGTGTTCATCTGCAAGCTGCGCAAGAAGCTCAGCGAGGCCACCGGCGGGCAGAACTACATCGAAACCGTCTGGGGCCGGGGCTACGTGCTGCGCGACCCGCTGCCGGCGGAAGGCGAAGAGCAGGTGGCCGTCGGCGCCTGAGCGCGGCCCCGCAGGCCGCCTTGCCGGCCTTCTTTCGCTGACGCAGGCGCGCAAGCCCGCCGCGCCCTCTGGACCTGAGGCACGCCCGCTCCTATCACTCTTGCCAGGACATGCGGGAGGCGCGAGATGGGGCAACAGGTGGCAGGGGCGGAGCAGGTCGATGTCGACGAACTGACCGAAGAACAGGCCCGGCAGGAACTGGCGCGCCTGGCCGCGATTCTGAACCGCGCCAACCGGGCCTATTACCAGCTGGATGCGCCCGAGATCACCGATGCCGAGTATGACGCGCTCAAATTGCGCAACGCGGCGATCGAGGCGCGCTTTCCTCACCTCAAGCGCCCCGACAGCCCTTCCGACGTGGTGGGCGCCGCCCCGGCCGAGGGGTTTGCCAAGGTCACCCACCAGGTGCGGATGTATTCTCTGGCCAATGCCTTCTCGTCCGAGGACATCCGCGAATTCGACGACTCCATCCGCCGTTTCCTGGGACTGGGCGATACGGTCGTGGATTATACCGCAGAGCCCAAGATCGACGGGCTGTCGCTGTCGCTGCGCTACGAGGCGGGGCGGCTGGTGCAGGCCGCCACCCGCGGCGACGGCGAAGTGGGAGAGAACGTCACCGCCAATGCCATGACCATCGGCGAGATCCCGCACCGGCTGGAAGGTGCGCCGGCGCTGCTGGAGGTGCGCGGCGAGGTCTACATGTCTCATGCCGATTTCGCGGCGCTGAACGAGGCCCAGGCGGCGCGCGGAGAAAAGACCTTTGCCAACCCGCGCAACGCCGCCGCGGGCTCGCTGCGCCAGCTTGACGTGGAGGTCACCCGCTCGCGGCCGCTGAAGTTCTTCGCCTATGCCTGGGGCGCGGTGTCCGAGCCCCTGGGCCGGACCCAGATGGAGGTGCTGGAGCGTTTCCGGGAGATGGGCTTTCCCGTCAATCCGCTGACCGTCCTGTGCCGCGGCCCCGACGAGATGATCGCCCATTACGCGCGTATCGAGGCGCAGCGCGCCATGCTGGGCTATGATATCGACGGGGTGGTCTACAAGGTCAACGATCTCGGCCTGCAGCACCGGCTGGGGTATCGCTCCACCTCGCCGCGCTGGGCAATCGCCCACAAGTTTCCGGCCGAAACCGCCTGGACGCGGCTGGAGAAGATCGACATCCAGGTGGGCCGTACCGGCGCGCTTTCGCCGGTGGCGCGGCTGACCCCGGTGACGGTGGGCGGCGTGGTGGTCTCCAACGCCACGCTGCACAACGAGGACTACATCGCCGGGCGCGATGCCAGCGGCAACCCGATTCGCGGCGGCCGGGACATCCGCGAGGGCGACTGGGTCAAGGTCTACCGCGCCGGCGACGTGATTCCCAAGATCGCCGATGTGGATCTCTCCCGCCGCCCCGAATGGGCGGTGCCATACGCCTTTCCCACCCGCTGCCCCGAGTGCGGCTCGGAGGCGATTCGCGAAGAGGGCGATTCGGTGCGCCGCTGCACCGGCGGGGTGATCTGCCCCGCCCAGGCGGTGGAAAAGCTGAAGCATTTCGTCTCGCGCCCCGCCTTCGACATCGAGGGCCTGGGCGCGCGCCAGGTCGAGCAGTTCTACCTGCTGTCCTGGGTGCGCGAACCGGCCGACATCTTCACCCTGGCCGGGCGCGACCGGGCCGGGGCCAAGGCGCTGCTGACGCTCGACGAGGTGCTGGCCCGGATCAGCAGGGGCAGCGAGGAAACGGCGCGCGCGCGCCTGGCCGCGGCTCTGGGCATGGAGGCCTTCGACCATGACGAAGCCGCCCGCCGTTTCGCCGCGCGCAGCACCACGCCGCTGTCCCGGCAGCCCGGATGGGGCGAGAAATCCGCCGCCAACCTGTTTGCCGCCATCGACGAGCGGCGCCGCATCCCCCTGGCCCGGCTGATCTTCGCCCTGGGCATCCGCCATGTGGGCGAGGCGGCCTCGAACCTGCTGGCACTTCACTACGGCACATGGGAGGCCTTCGAGGCCGCGATCACCGCCGCGCAGGCGCGCACCGGCCCCGAATGGGAAGAGCTTCTCTCCATCGACGGGGTCGGGCAGGTGATGGCCAGCTCGCTGGTCACCGCCTTCGCGCAGGAACACGAACGCGCTTCGATCGACCGGCTGGTGGCCATGCTCGAGGTCGAGGCGGCGCAGCCCCCCGACACCTCCGGCAGCCCCATCGCCGGCAAGACCATCGTGTTCACCGGCACGCTCGAGCGGATGACCCGCGCCGAGGCCAAGGTGCGCGCCGAGGCGCTGGGGGCGAAGGTCTCGGGCTCGGTCTCGGCGAAGACCGATCTGGTGGTCGCCGGGCCGGGGGCGGGCTCGAAGGCGAAGAAGGCGCGCGAGCTGGGCGTCGAGATCATCGACGAGGACGCCTGGCTGAAGCTGATCGAGGGCACATGAGCCGCCCGCCGGCCCTCTTTCCGCTGTTCGCGGAGCTTCAGTCGCTGGAGGGCGTGGGCCCGAAGACGGCCGCCCTGCTGGCCCATCTCGACGTGCACAAGCCGCGCGATCTGCTGTTCACCCTGCCGCATTCGGTGGTGGACCGGCGCCGGCGGCCTTCGGTGGCCGCGATCACCCCGCCGGCCACCGCCACGCTGGAGGTGGAGGTGGGCAGCCACCTGCCGCCGCGGGCCAGGGGCCGGCCCTGGCGGGTGAACGTCACCGACGAGGCCGGCCATGCCTTCCAGCTGGTGTTCTTCCACCCCCGCGAGGACTGGCTGAGGCGGCAGTTGCCCACGGGGCAAAGGCGGGTGGTCTCGGGCAAGGTCGAGCTGTTCGACGGCCTCGTCCAGATGGTCCACCCCGATTACATCCTGCCCCCCGAAAGGGCCGCCGAGATCCCCCCGTTCGAGCCCGTCTATCCGCTCACCGCGGGGCTGTCGCTCAAGGCGATGACGAAGGCGGTGCAGGCGGCGCTGGCGCGGGTGCCCGAGATGGCCGAGTGGATCGACCCGGCGCTGCTGGCGCGCGAGCGGTGGCCAGCTTTCGCCGAGGCGCTGGCGCAGGCGCATGCGCCGCGGTCGATGGCCGATCTCGCCCCGGCTGCCCCGGCGCGCGCCCGCCTGGCCTATGACGAGCTGTTCGCCCATCAGCTGACGCTGGCCCTGGCGCGCAAGGTGGTGCGCCGCGGCAAGGGCCGGCCCTCGCGCGCCACCGGCAGGCTGCAGCGCAAGGTGCTGGAGGCCTTGCCCTACCGCCCGACCGCCGCCCAGGAGCGCGCCCTGCGCGAGATCGCCGCCGACATGGCCTCGCCCGCGCGCATGAACCGCCTGCTGCAGGGCGACGTGGGCGCGGGCAAGACGCTGGTGGCCTTCCTCGCGCTGCTGATCGCGGTCGAGGCGGGCGGGCAGGGGGTGATGATGGCGCCCACCGAAATTCTCGCCCGCCAGCATCTGGAGGCCCTGGCACCACTGGCCGAACGGGCCGGGGTGGTGGTGGACATCCTCACCGGCCGCGACAAGGGGGCCGAGCGCGCCGCCCGGCTGGAGGCGCTTCAC
>WFPZ01000031.1 GCA_015487335.1 Paracoccaceae bacterium | reverse complement strand
ATGGTGAAGGCCGCCGAGGTGCGCATCCAGTACGACATGGCGATGTCGGTCTACACCAGTGCGCTGGACATACTGAAGGCCAGCATCGGGAGGGGCCGCTGATGGATGATCTGTTCAGCGCTCTCTCGGCATCTTCCAGCGGGATGGAGGCCCAGTCGCGCCGCCTGCGCTTCGTGTCGGAAAATATCGCCAATGCCGATACTCCCGGTTACCGGCGCAAGCTGGCGGTGTTCGAGGCCGTCGTGCAGGGCGGCGGGCGTGACGGCGTGCAGGTGCGGACGGGGCCGGTCCGGCTCGACCGCTCGGAGCTGGCCAGCATCTACGATCCGGGCCATCCGCTGGCCGACGAAACCGGGCGCTACCAGGGTTCGAACGTCGATCTGGTGATCGAGATCGCCGACGCCCGCGAAGCGCAACGCAGCTACGAAGCCAATCTCAAGATGTTCGATCAGGCACGGCAGATGACCCGCAGCCTGTTCGAATTGCTACGCCGATAAGGAGACCAGAATGGATATCCGATCAGTACAGGCGGCACGGCAGTATGCCGAAACGAGCCAGGCAATCGCCCCCAAGGCGCAGGCCCAGAACGGGCCCGACGTGGCCGCAATGGCCCGCGATTTCGCCGCCACGCTGAAGGCGGGCGAGGAAACCGCCCTGTCGGCCATGGCCGGCAGGGCTGATCCCCAGTCTCTCGTGGTGGCGCTGGCTCAGGCCGATCTGGCCGTCCAGACGGCAGTGACGGTACGTGACAAGGTGGTGGAAGCCTATCAGGAAATCCTGCGGATGCCGGTGTGAGCGATGAACGAGTTCGTCTTCTATGACACGCTCAGGCAGGGCCTGTGGGTTTCCGTCATCATCTCGGCGCCGATCCTCGGGGTGGCGCTGCTGGCGGGCATCCTCGTGGGCCTGTTCCAGGCGCTCACCTCCATTCAGGAGCTCACGCTCACCTTCGTTCCCAAGATGGTGGCCATCGTGGCGGTTTTCTGGGCCACGATGGGCTTCATGACAGAAACGCTGCGCACGTTCTTCATTGACGGCATCGTGCCGCTGATCGTCGGAGGCTGAGCCATGGGGGTAAGCGAATACGTGGCGCTGAACCGGCAGTCCGGGCTGATGCGCGAGATGCAGATCGTGGCCAACAACATTGCCAACATCTCGACTACCGGCTTTCGCAAGGAGGGGCTGCTGTTTTCCGAATACGTGGTGCCCGCCGGAGATGGGCCCTCGCTTTCCATGGCCAATGCCAACGTGCGCCTGACCAGCCCGGTGCAGGGGGCCATGACGCAGACGGGCAGCCCCTTCGATCTGGCGATCGAGGGCGAAGGCTTCTTCATGGTGGAAACCCCGGCGGGCAACCAGATAACACGCGCCGGCAGTTTTACCCCCGGCCCGGAGGGAGAGCTCGTGACCCCCGATGGCTACCGGCTGCTGGATGCGGGCGGGGCGCCGATATTCGTGCCGCCCGATGCCCGCGCGGTGACGGTTTCGCCGGACGGCACGCTTTCGGCGGACGGGCGCGCGCTGGCGCAGATCGGGCTCTACCTGCCGGCCGTCCCGGAAGAGCTGACACGCCAGGGCGGCGTGCGCTTTTCGGCGGCCTCGGGCTACGAGCCGGCGGAAGGCGGGCGCATCCTGCAGGGGTTTCTCGAGGGCTCCAATGTCAATGCCGTGCAGGAGATCGCCCGGATGATCGAAGTGCAGCGGGCCTATGAACTGGGTCAGGCGCTGCTGGAAAGAGAAGATGAACGGCTGCGCGGCGTGGTGAACACGCTCGGCCGGCAATAGGAGGTGCTGAAATGAAGGCATTGCAGATCGCGGCCACGGGCATGAGCGCCCAGCAGATGCGGGTTGACGTGATCTCCAACAACCTCGCCAACATGAACACCACCGGCTACAACGCCCGCCGCGCCGAGTTCGCCGACCTGCAGTATCAGCAGCTGGCCCGCGCCGGCACGATCAACGCTGCCGACGGCACCACCCTGCCCACCGGCGTGCAGATCGGCCTGGGGGTGCGGCCCTCTTCGGTGACGGTCAACATCGCGCAGGGCTCGCTTTCCCAGACCGGGGGCGATCTGGATCTGGCCATCGAGGGCGCGGGCTATCTGGAGGTCACGTTGCCCTCGGGGCTGTCGGCCTACACGCGAGACGGGGCGTTGAAACGTTCGGCCGACGGGCTGATCGTGACATCCGACGGCTTCCCGGTTGTCCCCGAGATCGTGGTGCCCAATGATGCGCGTTCCATTTCCATCAACGCCGAGGGCGAGGTTTACGCCTATTTCGCCGATCAGGTGGAGCCGCAGCTTCTGGGACAGTTCACCCTGGCGGGTTTTGCCAACGAACGCGGGCTCGAGGCCTACGGCGGCAACCTGTTCCTGGAAACCGCGGCCTCGGGGCCGGCGCTTGTCTCGACACCCGGCTCGGACGGGCTTGGCAGCCTGCGCCAGGGCTATCTGGAGGATTCCTCTGTCGATGCGGTGCGCGAGATCACCCAGCTGATCGAGGCTCAGCGCGGCTACGAGCTCAACGCCAAGGTCATCACCGCAGCCGATCAGATGCTCGGCGCCACGACCCAGCTGCGCTGACATGGGCCGGGGCGTGTTCTTGCTTCTCCTGCTGGTTCTGCCGGTGCAGGCGGTGGCCGAGGTGGTGGTGGCGGCCCGCACCATCCGGGCCCGCACCATCATCACCGCGCAGGATCTGGCCGTGCAGCCGGGAGAGATGGAAGGCGGCTTCGAGAACGTGGCCGAACTTGTTGGTCTGGAGGCTCGGGTGACGATCTACCAGGGCCGGCCCCTGCGCCCCGCTCAGGTGGGTCCTCCCGCCCTGATCGAGCGCAACCAGATCGTCACGCTGGTCTATATGCGCGGCGCTCTGACGATTACCGCCGAGGCGCGTGCGCTTGGCCGGGCGGGGGCCGGAGAAACGGTGCGGGTGATGAACACCGCCTCGCGCGCCATCGTTTCGGGAACTGTCACGCAATCGGGCCTCGTGGTGGCGCAGGGCTCTGCAAGCGGCTTGAAATAGGGCAATCCACGATGGGTTTTCGGCTTTTCCTTCTCTTCCCGCTGGTTCTGGCAGCCTGCTCGCCGCTCAACCAGGTTGGCCGGGTGCCGGAGCTGAGCTCGCTGGATCAGAGCGCGGACCGCATGGCGATGATGGCGCCGGCCCCGGCAGCGGCCCGCACCCGGCTGAGCCCCTCTTCGCTGTGGAACGGCGGTCCGCAGTCGCTGTTGGGCGACCGGCGGGCGATGACGCGTGGCGACATCCTGACGGTGGTGATCGAGATCGATGACAAGGCAGAGATTTCCAACACCACCGCACGCAGCCGAAAGGGCAGCGAATCGCTCTCCATTCCGTCATTTTTCGGGATTCCGCAGCGGATCGACCAGGCCAGCATCGCCGGGGCCACGCTCGACAGCGCGGTGTCCACCGAATCCTCCAGCGCGGCCAGTGGAAACGGCTCCGTTCGCCGGAATGAAAAGCTGACCTTGCGCATCGCCGCTACGGTCACGGACGTTCTGCCCAACGGGGTGCTGCAGATCCAGGGCTCACAGGAGGTACGGGTGAATTACGAAATTCGCGAGCTGCTGGTCTCCGGTTTCGTGCGCCCCGAGGACATATCGCGGAAGAACGAGATCACCTATGACAAGATCGCCTCGGCCCGGATATCCTACGGCGGGCGCGGGCAGATCAGCGACGTGCAGCAACCGCGCTACGGCCAGCAGATCGCCGATATCATCCTTCCGTTCTAGAGGCACACGATGGCCAAGATACTTGCTCTCATACTCGCCCTTGGTGGCCTTGGCGCCGGGGTTGGCGCGGGCCTGATGTTGCGCCCCGAGCCGGAGCCGCCCGCCGAGGCCGGAGAGGTCGCCTGTGACAGCGCCGACAAGCCGGAAGCTGCCGGAGAGGATGTGCAGGAGAAGGTGCCGGAAGGCGAGGTGGGTTTCGAATACGTGAAGCTGAACAACCAGTTCGTCGTGCCGGTCGTGGATGAAGAGAAGGTCAAGGCGCTGGTTGTCCTGTCGCTCAGCCTCGAGGTGGTGGCGGGAACACGCGAAACCATTTACCAGCGTGAGCCGAAGTTGAGAGAT
>WFPZ01000030.1 GCA_015487335.1 Paracoccaceae bacterium | reverse complement strand
GTTCGTCATCGGCGCCCTGTTCCGCCGCGAGCGCGACACCCCCGGCCCCCGCTTCCAGGTCTCCTCCGATGCCGCCGCGGCGCTGGGCATGCTGGCCGGCGCCCCGGCCGAGCTCAACGTCACCGCGCTGCGCCGCGAGGAGGTACCGGTAAAGCCCGACGCCACTGCCCCGGCCGTGGATACGCTCGAGGACGACAGCGCGATCGAAGAACGGGCCATCGACCCCGTCGCCGAGGCCGCCTCCTCGGCCATCGAGAAGGCCGCCGCCGAAAATGCGCCGCCCGCACGCCCGGAACCGGCGAAGCCGAAATCCGCGCTGGCCAGGCCCTTCATCCAGATCGGCATCTTCAGCATCGAGGCCAATGCCGAGCGCACTGCCGACATGATGCGCAAGGCCGGCATGATCCCTCTCGTCAGGGAAGCCGAGCTCAACGGCAGGAAATACTGGCGCGTGCTGGTCGGGCCGGCCACCAGCGCGGCCGAGCGCAAGGCCCTGCTCGCGAAAGTCCGCGGCCTCGGCTTTGCCGATTCCTATGCCGTCACCAACTGATCACGGAGCATGCAGACATCCATGTTCACGCGCCTGACAACCGCTCTTCTCCTGCTCGTCGCGGCCACCGCGGCCCTGGCCCAGCCAACCGAGGCCGCCTTCGACACCAAGGCCCGCGCCGCCTATGTATATGACCTGACCACCGACACCGTCCTTCTGACCAAGAACGCCGATGTGCCTCTGCCGCCGGCCTCCATGTCCAAGCTGATGACTCTGGACATGCTGTTCGAGGCGCTGCAGGACGGGCGGGTGACGCTCGATACCCGCTTTCCCGTCTCGACCCGGGCCAAGAACATGGGCGGTTCGACAATGTTCCTCAACGAGACCGACCGCCCCACCGTCGAGGAACTGATCCAGGGGATCATCGTGCTTTCGGGCAATGACGCCAGCGTCGTCGTGGCCGAGGGGCTGGCGGGCACCGAAGAGGCCTTCGCCCGGCTGATGAACGAACGCGCCAGGGAGATGGGGCTGACCAACTCCACCTTCGCCAATTCCAGCGGCTGGCCGGATCCGGGCCAGCGCATGAGCATGCGCGACCTGGGCAAGCTGGCCACCCGGCTGATCACCCAGTTCCCCGAATATTACGGCTATTTCGCCCAGAAGGAATTCGTCTATGACGGGCGCGCCCCGGAAAACCGCTACAACCGCAACCCGCTGCTGGGCAAGGGCATCGGCGCCGACGGGCTGAAGACGGGCCATACGGTGGAGGCCGGCTACGGGCTGGTGGCCTCGGCCAAACAGGGCAATCGCCGTGTGGTGGTCGTGATCTCGGGCCTGGAAAGCGAGCGCGACCGTGCCGAAGAGGCCGAGAGGCTGATCAACTGGGCCTTCCGCCAGTTCGTGCAGAAGACGGTTCTGGACAAGGGCGAGGAAATCGCCCGCGCCGAGGTCTGGATGGGCGAAAGCGACAGTATCGGCCTGGTGGTGCCCGAGGATGTCTCCATCCTGGTGCCGGCCACCCTGCGCAAGGAACTTGACGCCGAGGTGATCTACAACACCCCCATTGAGGCCCCGATCGCCGCCGGGCAGGAGCTGGGCCGGCTGGTCATTTCCCGCAAGGGGCTGGATCCGGTCACCGTGCCGCTGGTTGCCGACCGCGACGTGCCGCGCGGCAGTTTCGTGCCCCGCCTGCGCACCGCAGCGCAGGTCCTGCTGACCCGCTTCCTCGGAGAGACCCCGGTATTCAACTGATGGCGGGGGGGCTGTTCATCACCTTCGAGGGCATCGACGGCTCCGGCAAATCCACCCAGGCGCGCCTGCTGGCCGAGGCCCTGCGCGGAAACGGCCACGAGGTGGTGCTCACCCGCGAGCCGGGCGGCTCGCCGGGAGCAGAGGAGATCCGCCGGCTGGTGCTGGAGGGCGAGCCCGAGCGCTGGTCGCCGGAAACCGAGATCCTTCTGTTCACCGCCGCCCGCCGCGACCACCTGGAGAAAACCATCCAGCCGGCGCTGGCGGCGGGCCGCGTGGTGGTCTGCGACCGCTTCGCCGATTCCACCCGCGTCTACCAGGGCATCACCCGTGGCGATCTGCGCGCCACGGTGGACAGGCTGCACGAATTGATGATCGGCATCGAACCCGATCTGACCTTCATCATCGACATGGACCCGGCCACCGGGCTTTCGCGCGCCCTGGGCCGGAAGGGGCCGGAAGAGCGCTTCGAAGGCTTCGGCGAAGAGATGCAGGCCCGCATGCGCCGCGGCTTTCTGGAACTGGCCGCCGAATTTCCGGACCGCTGCGTCGTCATCGATGGCAACCGCCCGCCCGAAGCCGTGGCCGCCGATGTGCTGGCCGCCGCTCGGGCCCGCCTGTCATGAACACCCCCGAGGACCTCCCCGAGCCGGACCGCGTTGAAGGCGCGCCGCACCCGCGCGAGACCACCCGGCTGGTCGGCCAGCAGGCGGCCGAGGCGGCCTTCCTCGAAGCGTTCAACGCCGGGCGGCTGCACCACGGCTGGCTGATCACCGGCCCGCGCGGGGTGGGCAAGGCCACGCTGGCCTGGCGGATCGCCCGCTTCCTGCTGGCCACCGACCCCGCCGCCGATACCCCGCAAGGCCTTGACATCCCCCGGGACCACCCCGTGGCCCGCCGCATGGCCGCGCTGGCCGAGCCGCGGCTGTTCCTGCTGCGCCGCGCCTGGGACGAGCAGAGGAAACGCCTCAAGCAGGTGATCACCGTGGACGAGGTGCGCAAGCTGGGCGGCTTCTTCCACCTCTCGGCCACCGATGGCGGCCGGCGCGTGGTCATCGTGGATTCCGCCGACGAGATGAACCCCTCCGCCGCCAATGCGCTGCTGAAACTGCTGGAGGAGCCCCCCGCCGGCGCCGTGCTGCTGCTGGTCAGCCATCAGCCCTCGCGCCTGCTGCCCACCATCCGCTCGCGCTGCCGGGAGCTGCGCTGCCCCCCCCTGCCGCCGGCCGATCTGGCCCGCGCTGTGAGCGCCGCCAACGGCGATGACGAGGGCGCCACGCCGCCTCAGGCCCTGGCCGCACTTTCGGGAGGCTCCGTGGGCGAGGCGCTGCGCCTGTCCGGACTGGGCGGCATGGAAACCTACACCGAACTGGTGGCGCTGTTCTCCACCCTGCCCCGGCTGGACCGCCCGCGCGCCCTGAAACTGGCCGAAAGCGCCGCCGGGCCACGCAACGCCGAGCGGTTCGACCTGCTCCTGCGCCTCGTCGACCTCTTCCTCACCCGCACCGCGCGCACCGGCGTTACCGGCCCGCCGCTGGTCGAGGCCGCCTCCGGCGAGGGCGAACTGATGCAGCGCCTCAGCCCCGATGCCGCCGCCGCCCGCGCCTGGGCCGAGCTGCAGCAGCAGCTCTCCACCCGCGCCCGCCACGGCCAGGCGGTCAACCTCGACCCGGCGGCGCTGCTGCTCGACATGTTCCTGCGCATCAACGAAACCGCCTCGCGGCTGGCCGCACGCTGACAAAAGGCATTCTGCTTCTTCAGCGCCTTGCAAACACCCAGTCCGTCTTTGCGT
>WFPZ01000029.1 GCA_015487335.1 Paracoccaceae bacterium | reverse complement strand
CGCGGCGGCGCATTCGCGCCCCGACGACAGCGACACCTCGCGCTCGGCCGAGGGGCCACCCATCAGTACCGCCACTTTGGGGGTTGCCCTGCCCGACATACCCACCTTGGTGCCTCGTTATCGGGGCCTTGTCCGCGGCCCCTGTTTCATTCTTCTTTCGCTGCCGGCTCTCCGACGCGCATGATTTCCCATTGTAGCGAGATGCCGCTGTTTTGGAATACCCTTTTTCGCACCTCCTCGCCCAGCTGTTCCAGCTCGGCCGCCGTGGCATTGCCGGTGTTGGTCAGGAAGTTGGGATGCTTTTCGTTCATCTGCGCCCCACCCAGGCGCGCCCCGCGCAGGCCGGCCTCGTCGATCACCTTCCAGGCCTTCAGCTCGTGGCTGTCATCAGCACGCCCGGTGGAGGAATACCCGGCCGGATTGCGGAAGGTGGAGCCGGCAGTGCGATCCTTCACCGGCTGGGTCTCGTTGCGCCGAGCCAGCTGGGCCGCCATGCGCGCCTCCAGCTCGGCCGGGGCGCCGGCGGGGCATTCGAAGGTGGCCTCGGTGATCACCCAGCCCTCGGGCAGATCGCTCTGGCGGTAGCGGAAAGCGAGCTCCCGCGCCGTCAGCGTGACGGTCTCGCCCGCGCGTGTCACCGCCCGGGCCGAGACGAACCGATCGGCCACATAGGTGCCATAGCAGCCGGCGTTCATCCGCACCGCGCCGCCGATGGTGCCGGGGATGGTGCGCAGGAAGGTCAGGTCGAGCCCCGCCTGCGCCGCCTTGCGCGCCACATGGGCATCGAGCGCCGCCGCCCCGGCGATCACCCGGTTGCCCTCGATGGAAATGGCGTTGAAGCCGCGCCCCAGCCGCACCACCACCGCGCGGATGCCGCCGTCGCGTACGATCAGGTTGGAGCCCACCCCCATGGGAAAGACCGGAACATCCGGGCCGAGCGCGCGCAGAAAGGCGGCCAGATCCGCCTCGTCGGCGGGCTGGAACAGCCAGTCCGCCGGGCCGCCCACCCGCAGCCATGTCAGATCGGCCAGCGGGCGGTTCGCGCTCAGGGTGCCGCGCACGGGGGGCAGGTTCTCGATCATGCAGAGGGTTTAGGGCATTTGCGCGGGAATGTGAATCGGATAGGCCTCCCGGATTGCCTGCGCCCGGACCGCAGGCGCGCCCCGGGCAAGTTGTCTTCAGGAATTTTCGGAAAACCCCAGAGCATCCGCAGGCAGCGTCATTGCCGGCCCGTGCCGTGCTCCTGCCTGCCATCACGGCCCTGCGTCCGCCGCAGCCAGCGCCACAGGCGGATCAGCGGCCAGCGCAGGATGGACGCCCCCGCAAGCAGCATCACCATGCCCACGAGCGGGCCGTTTTCGTAGGTCACGTAGCCCAGCAGCGGCACCCCCAGCACCGTCAGCCCCCAGGCCGCGGGCCAGTGGTTGCGCCGGCTGGGCAGCATGGCCAGCGCGTTGGCGAGGACCACCCACAGGAAGGCGAGGATCAGCGAGGTGCTCATGAGCCGCTCCACAATGCGGCACCCAGCGCGGCCAGCGAGGCCACGAACCCCGCCCAGGGCACCCAGTCAGGCGCCCGGAACGGGGCCTCCGGCCGGCGGCGCTTGAGCACGATCAGCGAGAGGTTCACCACCGCGAAGACCACCAGCAGCACGCCGGAGGTCAGGCCAGCAAGCTGCGCCACCGGCAGGGACAGGGCGGCGACGATCAGCGCCAGGCCGATCAGCAGCGTGGCCCGTGCCGGGGTGCGAAAGCGCGGGTGGCTGCGGTGGAAGACCGCCAGCCGGGGCTCGCGCCGGCCAAGGCCGAAGAGCACCCGCGCGGCCATCACGATCTGGGCCAGCACCCCGTTGAGCGCCGCGATCACCGCGATGCCCGAGAGGAATACCGCGCTTTCGCCGCGTCCGGCCTGCCAGACCAGCGCCAGCGGCTTCTCCGAGACCGCCAGCTGAGGCACCGGCACTGCGCGCACCGCCGCGATGGAGACCAGCGCGTAAAGCCCGGTGGTGATCGCCAGCGCCAGCATGATGGCGCGCGGCATGGTGCGCTCGGGGCGCTTCACCTCTTCGGCCATGTTCACCAGATCCTCGAATCCGATGAAGGCGAAGAAGGCCAGCGCGGCCGCCGCCCCCAGCCCGGCCAGCGGCGGCAGGGGTGGCAGGGTGCCCCACCCCTCCACCGGATCGGCGGTGAACCCGGCCCAGACCACGAGGATCAGCCCGGCCACCTCGACGGCGGTGAACAGCGCGGCCAGCGAGAGGCTTTCGAGCACCCCCACCAGCGCCACCAGGGTAAGGGCGGCGCCGATGCCGATCACCCCCGCCTCGAAGGGAATGTCGAAGATCACCAGCAGATAGCCGACCCCGCCGCGCAGCACCGCCGCGGCCGAGACCATCCCCGCCAGAACGATGCCCAGGCCCACCGCCACCGCCAGCCAGTGCAGGCCGAGGCCCGCCTCCACGTAGGCGGCCTCGCCGGCGGCTTCGGGAATGCGCGAGGACAGCTCGGCGTAGCTGATCGCCGAAGGGGCGGCCACGAGGCCGGCGATCAGGAAGGCCAGGGGCGCGTAAAGCCCCGCCTGGGCCGCCACCGCACCCACCAGAACGTAGATCCCCGCGCCCACCATCACGCCCACCCCGTAGGCCGTCAGCAGGCCCAGCCCGAGGCGGCGGCGCAGGGCCTCAGCCATCGTCCCGGCCCGGTTTCAGCCGTTCGGCCAGCCCGTGGGCCCAGGCCGAGATGGTGCCCGCCCCGAGGCAGACCACCATGTCGCCGGGGCCGGCCTCGGTGCGCACCAGCTCCACCAGATCGTCCTCGCTGGCAATGGCGCGCGCGTCGCGGTGGCCGTGGGCGACAAGCCCCGCGACCAGATCGTCGCGCGAGGCGCCCTCGATCGGCTCTTCCCCGGCGGGAAACACCTCGGAGATGCCGACGATATCGGCCTCGTTGAAACAGGCGCAGAACTCGTCGAACAGCGAATGCAGCCGGGTATAGCGATGCGGCTGATGCACCGCGATCACCCGCCCCTCGCAGGCCTGGCGTGCCGCCTTGAGCACGGCGGCGATCTCCACCGGATGGTGGCCGTAATCGTCGATGATGGTGACACCGCCCACCTCGGCCACCCTGGTGAAGCGGCGGTTGACCCCCTTGAACCCGGCCAGGGCGGCGCGGATCTCGTCCGCCTTCAGCCCCAGGTGCCGCCCCACCGCCACCGCGGCCAGGGCGTTGGAGACGTTGTGATCCCCCGGCATCGGCAGGGTGCAGCCCTCGATCATCATCCCCTCGGCCTGCAACGCGATGTCGAAACGGGCCACCCCGCCCTCGTAGCGCAGGTCCACCGCGCGCACGTCGGCCTGGGCGTTGAAGCCGAAGGTCACCACCCGGCGGTCGGTGATCCGGCCCACCAGCGCCTGCACCTCCGGATGGTCGGTGCAGCACACCGCCAGCCCGTAGAAGGGGATGTTGGAGACGAAATCGTGAAAGCCCTCGCGCAGGGCGTCGAAGGTACCCCAATGCTCCATGTGCTCGGGGTCGATGTTGGTGACGATGGCGATGGTGGCGGGCAGGCGGTTGAACGAACCGTCGCTCTCGTCGGCCTCGACGACCATCCACTCCCCCTGCCCCATGCGGGCGTTAGAGCCATAGGCGTGGATGATGCCGCCGTTGATCACCGTGGGGTCGATGCCGCCATGGACGAGCACCTCGGCCACCAGGGTGGTGGTGGTGGTCTTGCCGTGGGTGCCGGCCACCGCGATGTTGGACTTCAGCCGCATCAGCTCGGCCAGCATGTCGGCGCGGCGCACCACCGGCAGGCCGCGGGCGCGGGCGGCGTCGAGCTCGGGGTTGCCGGGCTTGATGGCGGAAGAGATCACCACCACCTCGGCCTCTTCGAGGTTTTCCGCCCGCTGCCCGATGAAGATGTGCGCGCCCAGCCGCTCCAGCCGCCGGGTGATCGGGCTGGCCTTCAGGTCCGAGCCCTGCACCCGGTAGCCGTGATTGAGCAGCACCTCGGCGATCCCCGACATGCCGATGCCGCCGATGCCGACGAAGTGGATCGGGCCCATTTCGGTGGGCAGCTTGGTGGCGGCGTTCATGAGGCGCTCTCCCGGGAAAGGGGAAACGCCCGGCCCGGACGGATGAAATACCCTGTGGCTGTCATGCGCTCCCCGCCTTTCCCGCCAGTTTCTCCACCAGTTCCGCCAGACGCGCCGTGGCATCGGGCCGCCCCTGCGCCAGCGCCGCATGGGCCATCTTCACCGCCGCTTCCGGATTTTCGAAGACGGCGCGGATATGGTCCGCAAGCGTCCGGGGGTCAAGCCGCGATTCGGGGATCAGGATCGCCGCGTCGGCCTCGACCAGGGCGCGGGCGTTGGCGCTCTGGTGATCGGCGGTGGCGGCGGCGAAGGGGATCAGGATCGCCGGCCGCCCGATCACCGAGATGTCGGCCACCGAGGACGCCCCGGCGCGGCTGATCACCAGCTGCGCCTCGCTCATCCGGCGGGGGATGTCGTGAAAGAAGGGCTGCACCTGGGCGTCGATTCCGTGCTCGGCGTAGAAGCGGGCCACGCGGGCCTCGTCTTCGGGGCGGGCCTGCTGCGAGACGCGCAGGTTGCGCCGCAGCGCCTCGGGCAGGGCGGCGATGGCGGCAGGCACCGTATCGGAGAGAATCCGCGCCCCCTGGCTGCCGCCGATCACGAGGATCTGCATCGGGTAGTCGCCGGGCGGAATGTAGGGGGCGCCGGCGCGCTCCAGCACCGCGGCGCGCACCGGGTTGCCCACCGGCTCGGCGCGGGTGCCGGGGGGCAGTTCGGTGGGCCAGGTGCCGCAGGCCACCACGTCCACCCGCCGGGCGAACACCCGGTTGACCCGGCCGAGGATGCCGTTCTGCTCGTGGATCATCCGCGGCACGCGCAGGGCCCAGGCCGCCGACAGCGCCGGAATCGAGGGGTAGCCGCCGAAACCCACCACCACCGCCGGGCGCTCGCGCAGCATCCGCCAGCCGGCCGCGGCGATGCCGCCGATGATGCGAAACGGCACCGCCAGCTTCTCCGCCGGCCCGCCGCGCGCGAAGGTGGCCGAGGCCACCTGCTCGATCTCCACCACATGGGGGAAGCCGCCGGTGTAGCGCGCCCCGCGCGCATCGGTGGAAAGCTTCACCCGCCAGCCCCTGCGCAGCATCGCCTCGGCCAGGGCCTGGGCCGGAAACATGTGCCCGCCCGTTCCGCCCGCGGCGATGACAAGCAGGGGCTGGCGGGCCATGGCTAGTACCTCCGGCGCAGCAGGATGTCGCCGATCTCGCCCTGGGGCCGGCTGCGGGTGAAGGCCAGCAGCATGCCCACGGTGATGCCGCCGGCGATCAGCGAAGAGCCGCCATAGCTGACGAAAGGCAGCGTCATGCCCTTGGCCGGCAGCAGCCGCACCGCTACCCCGGTGTTGATCAGCGCCTGGATGGCGAAGATGCAGGCCAGCCCGGTGCCGGCCAGGCGGATGAACGGGTCGCGCTCGCGCATCAGCCGCATCAGAGAGCGCACGGTGATGATCACGAACAGCGCGATGATGAAAAGCACCAGGACCAGCCCGTATTCCTCGGCCGCCACGGCGATGATGAAATCGGTATGGGCATCGGGCAGCGACCATTTCACCTGCCCCTCGCCCACGCCGACCCCGAAGAACCCGCCCTCCCGGATGGCGTTGGTGGCATAGCCCAGCTGGGTGCGCGGATCGATCTCTCCCGAGAGATACCCGTCGATGCGCTTGGCGAAATGCTCGGAGGTCCTGTAGGCGACGGTGCCCAGCACCAGCGTGCCGCCCGCCAGCCCCAGAAGCAGCGAGATCGACGCCCCGGAAACGAAATACATCACCCCCCAGGCGAACAGGATCAGCACCGCCTGTCCGAAATCGGGCTGGATCGCCAGGAGCCCCACCACCACCATGGTGATGGCCAGCGAATAGCCGCGCCCCGGCGGGGCGTTGATCTCCTGGCTGGCGGCCAGAAGCCAGGCGGCGACGATGATGAAGCCCGGCTTGAGAAACTCCGACGGCTGGAACGAGCCGAACCCCAGCGAATACCAGCGCACCGCGCCCTTGCCGAAATCGGTGCCGAAGAAGGGCAGCAGCGCCATCGCCACCAGCGCCACCAGAAAGCCGATCACCCCCAGCCGGCGCACCAGGCGCGGCGACATCATGGAGGTCAGCACCATCGCCACCAGCGCCAGCGCGCCGAACAGCGCCTGCCGCCGGACGTAGAAGAAGGCGTCGAGGTCGTTGCGCTCGGCCAGCGGCGGCGAGGCGGCAAGCCCCAGGAGCAGGCCGATCCCGAACAGGATGAAGACGCAGATCATGGTGGTCTTGTCCACCGTGCGCCACCAGCGGGGAAGAATCGGCTCGCCATCCCGTTGCGGGAGCGTGCCATAGACCATTTCCGTCATGCCGAACCGCCCAATCTGCCTCGATCACGCCCGTTTTCCGGGTCTGAGGACAAGTGTAGACGAATCTCCGCCCCCGCACCAGCCCCAAGACGGGCGCGCGGGCCATCCCCGGCACCGGAAAGGGCAACGGCCGGAGGCGGGGCTCAGCCCGGGGCCAACTTGCGCACCTGGGCCATGAAATCCTCGCCGCGGGCCTCGAAATCGGCGTACTGGTCGAAGCTGGCAGCAGCCGGGGCCAGCAGCACCGTGTCGCCGGGCTCGGCCTCGGCGGCGGCGCGGGCCACGGCGCGTTCCATGGTGATGCAGATCTCGTGCGGCACCTCGCCCAGGGCGCGGGCGAATTCCTCGGCCGAAGCGCCGATCAGATAGGCCTTGGCCACCGCCCCCAGATGCGGCAGCAGCGGGGCGATGCCGCCCTCCTTG
>WFPZ01000028.1 GCA_015487335.1 Paracoccaceae bacterium | reverse complement strand
GACCGCGGCATCGACGTGACCTTCGAGCCCGAGCTGGGCAAGGACAAGGAGCGCCTGCTGCAGGTGATCGGAGATTACGACGGACTGGCGATCCGCTCGGCCACCAAGGTGACGGAAAAGCTGCTGAACGCGGCCAAGAAGCTGAAGGTGATCGGCCGCGCCGGGATCGGGGTGGACAACGTGGACGTGCCCGCCGCCTCTCGCCGCGGGGTGATCGTGATGAACACCCCCTTCGGAAACGCCATCACCACCGCCGAACATGCCATTTCGCTGATGATGGCGGTGGCGCGCCAGATTCCGCAGGCCAACGAATCGACCCACGCCGGCAAGTGGGAAAAGAGCCGTTTCATGGGCACCGAGCTGACGGGCAAGACCCTGGGCGTGATCGGAGCCGGGAACATCGGCTCCATCGTCTGCGACCGGGCGCTGGGGCTGAAGATGAAGGTGATCGCCTACGATCCCTATCTCAGCGAAGAGCGCGCCCAGCAGATGGGCGTGACCAAGGTGGAACTGGACGAGCTGCTGGCGCGGGCCGATTTCATCACCCTGCACGTGCCGCTCACCGACAAGACGCGCAACATCATTTCAGCCGAGGCTATCGCCCGGATGAAGCCCGGTGTCCGGCTCATCAACTGCGCCCGCGGCGGGCTGGTGGACGAGGCCGCGCTGGCCGAGGCTCTGAAATCGGGCCATGTGGCGGGTGCCGCCTTTGACGTGTTCGCCGAGGAGCCGGCCAGGAACAGCCCCCTCTTCGGCCTGCCCAATGTGGTGGTCACGCCGCACCTGGGGGCCTCGACAAGGGAGGCGCAGGAAAACGTGGCCATCCAGGTGGCCGAGCAGATGTCGGACTATCTGCTGACCGGGGCGGTGACCAATGCGCTGAACATGCCCTCGGTGACCGCCGAGGAGGCCAAGGTGATGGGCCCCTGGGTGAAACTGGCCGAATACCTCGGCTCTTTCGTGGGGCAGATGACGGAAGAGCCGATCAAGGCGATCAACATCCTCTACAACGGCACGGTCGCCGAGATGAATACCGAGGCGCTGAACGCGGCCGCGGTGGCGGGGCTGATGAAGGCCACCAACCCGGACGTGAACATGGTGTCCGCCCCGGTGATCGCCCGCGAGCGCGGCATCAACATCTCGACCACCACGCAGGAGAAGAGCGGCGTGTTCGATGCCTACATCAAGCTTACCGTGGTGACGGACACGCGAGAGCGCTCCATCGCCGGCACGGTGTTCTCGGATGGCAAGCCGCGGTTCATCCAGATCAAGGGCATCAATATCGATGCCGAGGTGGGGGCGCACATGCTCTATACCACCAACAAGGACGTGCCCGGGATCATCGGCACCCTGGGCGCCATTCTGGGCCGC
Organism: Paracoccaceae bacterium; assembly: GCA_015487335.1. Classification (GTDB taxonomy): domain Bacteria; phylum Pseudomonadota; class Alphaproteobacteria; order Rhodobacterales; family Rhodobacteraceae; genus S012-89. Next base: position 6,485 of record WFPZ01000028.1, on the reverse strand, counting down.
AACGGGGTGAACATCGCCAACTTCACCCTGGGGCGCACCGGCCCGGGCGAGGACGCCATCGCGCTGCTTTACGTGGACGAGCCGCTTCCGCAACAGGCGCTGGACGAGCTGAAGGAAACGGGGCTGTTCCGCCAGGTGCGGCCGCTGGAATTCGAGGTGGCCTGACGGGCCTTCGGGAAAAGGCGAAGGGCGCCCGGAGAGGGCGCCCTTTTTCATGGCCGGGGCGAGAGGGCGGCAGGGGGCTGTCTGCCCCCTCTGGGCCTGCGGCCCATTCACCCCCGAGAGTATTTCCGGCAAGATGAAGGGCGCGGCCCTTTCGCCCTGCCGAAATACCCGTTTCCCTCTGAAGGCGTTCAGCTGCCGGAAAGCTCCTTCTTGTGCAGCCAGTCGGCGTGGCGCGGGGCCTTGCGCGTCCGGCTCCACTCTTCGAGCATCTCCCATTTCACCTCGTCGAGCTTCTTCAGCATCTCTTCCTCCCCGGGGTCGGGGCAGGCCAGTTCGATCCGGTGGCCGTTCGGGTCGAAGAAGTAGATGGAGTGGAAGATCGAATGATCGGTGACGCCGAGCACCTCCACGCCGTTCTTTTCGAGGTGGTCCTTGAAGGCCAGCAGGGTTTCGCGGTCCTTCACCTTGAAGGCGATGTGCTGCACCCACTCGGGCGTGTTCGGATCGCGGCCCATCTCGGGCCGGGTGGGCAGCTCGAAGAAGGCCAGCACGTTGCCCTCGCCTGCGTCGAGGAAGACGTGCATGTAGGGGTCTGGCTCGTGGGTGGAGGGCACGCGGTCTTCGGCGATGGCCAGGATGAAATCCATGTTCAGCATTTTGCCGTACCACTCGACGGTTTCCCTGGCGTCCTTGCAGCGGTAGGCGACGTGGTGAATTTTCTCTATTTTCATGTCTGTTTCCCTTGATCAGAGACTGTTTTCAGCCATTGCTGGCGGGTTTTTCTCCGGCTCTGGCCGCGGCCTGCATGGCCTCGCGCAGCACGTCGCGGTCGCCGATGTGGTTGGCCAGGATCAGGATCAGCCGGGCATTGAGCGCATCGCTTTCGGCCTTCGAGAGGCCCTCGTGCAGGGCCAGCAGTTCGGCGTAGAAATCGTCGGGGCCGTCGATGTTGGGGCGGGTGTTCAGGCTGGTCATGGTCTTCTCCTCACTCGCGGCCGGTGGCCTTGCGCAGGGCGGCGATCACGGCGGCTTCGTCGAAATGCCTCCAGCGAGCCGCCACGTGCTGGTCGGGGCGCATCAGGTAGACGGCGCCGTCCGCCTCGCCCAGGTAGCGTTCGCGCAGCTCTGGGCTGGCGTCGGGGTCGAGGCGGATGGTTTCCACCTCGATCCCGCCGTCCTCGAGCCGCTCGGGGGCGTTCACCGCGAAAACCAGCAGCTGGAAGCGGTCGCCCAGCCTGTCGAGCAGCCAGCCGTTTGCGATGGGCGCGTCGGGGGCGGGCGAACCGGGGCGGGTGCGGCGCGGCAGTTCGGGGCAGTCGGGGCCGTTGAGGGGCGAGCCGTCATAGGTGCAGGGCACCGACAGGCGCCCGGAGTTGACGAGCGGGCGGGCGAATTCGTGCTCGCGGGCCAGATCCAGCACCGCGTCGCGGAAGATGCGGCTGATCTCCGATTTTGGGGTGATGAACTCGGTGGAGCGGGTGGAGTTGAGGATGTTTTCGTCAGCCCCGTGAATGCGTTCGCTGGAGTAGCTGTCCAGCAGGCTCTCGGGGGCTTTCCCCTCCATCACCAGCCGGAGCTTCCACGCCAGATTGTCGGTGTCCTGCAGCCCCGAATTGGCGCCGCGCGCCCCGAAGGGCGAGACCTGGTGCGCGGCGTCGCCGGCGAACAGCACCCGCCCCTTGCGGAAGCTTTCCATGCGGCGGCACTGGAAGGTGTAGATGGAGGTCCACTCCAGCTCGAACTTCGCGTCCTCGCCCAGCATGGCGTGCAGGCGGCGACGGATGTTTTCCTCTTTCAGTTCTTCCTCGCGGTCGATGTTCCAGCCGATTTGGAAATCGATTCGCCAGAGGTTGTCGGGCTGCTTGTGCAAGAGCGCAGATTGCCCGCGGTTGAAGGGCGGGTCGAACCAGAACCAGCGTTCGGGGGGGAAGTCGGCCTCCATGATCACGTCGGCGATCAGGAAGTTGTCCTCGAACACCTTGCCGACGAAATCCAGCCCCAGCATCCGGCGGGTGGAAGAGCCCGCGCCGTCGCAGGCGATCAGCCACTCGGCCTCGATGTTGTAGGGCCCCTCGGGGGTGTCGATCTCGAGGCGCACGTGGTCGTCGTGCTCGGCCAGGGCCGAGACGGCGTTGCGCCCGCGGATCTCGATCGGCCTGCCCTCTTCCTGCAGCTCGCGGATGCGCTGCACCATGTATGCCTCGAAATGGTATTGCTGCAGGTTGATGAAGGCCGGGCGCTTGTGGCCGCTTTCGGGCAGCAGGTTGAAGCGGTAGGTCTCCTCGTCGCCGAAGAACACCTTGCCGGTGTTCCAGGTCACGCCCTTGCGGACCATCGGCTCGCCGCATCCCAGACGGTCGAGGATTTCCAGCGGCCGCTTGGCAAAGCAGATGGCGCGCGAGCCGTAGGAGACCTTGTCGTTGTCATCAAGGATCACCACCGGCACGTCGTGCCGGGCCAGGTCGATGGCGGCGGCCATGCCGACGGGGCCGGCGCCGATCACCACCACCGGGTGGCGGACCGGTGTGCGCGCATCCTGATCCGCAGAGCGCCGGTAGGGATAGAGAGGGGTTTCGAAGATCTTCGTCATGGTTCCTCCGTCATCCCTGCAGGGCCTGCCACATTTCCAGATCGCGCTGTGCGGTCCAGATGCGGGGGGTGTCGATGCCCTGCGCCTCGTCATGGGCGCGGGCCACGTTGAAGGGCAGGCAGTGCTCGTAGATTGCGTAGTCGGCGAATTTCGGATCGCATTCGGCGCGCACCGCGTCCCAGGCCTCCTTCAGGCTGCCGCCGCGCTGCGCGACGCGCGCCGCCGGGCGCCAGGTGGAACGGATGAAATCGCCGGTGAGGTCGAGCGCCTCGTTCACCTTCTCGCGTCCCGTCAGCGCATCGCCGCGCCCGGGGGCGATGGCGTCCAGGTCGAAGGCGCGGATCGCCTCCAGGGTTCGCGGCCAGTCCTGGAAATGGCCGTCGCCGCAGTAGCAGGCGGACTTGTATTCGACGATGTCGCCGGTGAACATCACATTGGCGTCGGGGACGTGAATGACGATGTCGCCGGCGGTGTGAGCGCGGCCCAGATGCATCAGATCAATGCGCCTTTGCCCGAGATAGACACTCATTTTCCCGGAAAAGGTGGTGGTGGGCCAGGTCAGGCCGGGGATTTCCTCGTGGCCCTCGAAGAGCCGCGGGAAGCGCTGGAACTCGCTGTCCCAGTCCTCCTGCCCGCGTTCGGCCACCATGGCGCGGGCCTTCTCCGACATCAGGATCTGCGGTGCGCCATAGGCGGAAGCGCCGAGCACCCGCACCGCGTGGTAATGGGTCAGCGCCAGATGGGTGATCGGCTTGTCGGTGATCTTGCGGATCTCCTCGATCACCTTGCGCGCAAGCCGCGGTGTGGCCTGGGCCTCGACGACCATCACGCTGTCGTCGCCGATGATCACGCCCGAGTTCGGATCGCCCTCGGCGGTGAAGGCCCACAGGCCGGGGCCGATTTCGGTGAAGGAGGTCTTCTTTTCGGTCAGATCGCCCTGAGAGGCGAAGGCTTTGGCCATGGTCGTTTTCCTTTTGCGTTGCGCCGCTGGCGGATGAGGGAGCCTCCGGCGGGAGTATTTGCCGACAGAAGAAGCCTATCGTCGGTACGGATCGTCGAGCGCAGGCAGCACCGTGCCGCGCGCCTCGCCGAAGCCGATGCGGTAGCCCTCGCCCCGGGCATGGCCGCGCAGGATCAGCGTATCACCGTCTTCGAGGAAGGTGCGGGTTTCGCCGCTGTCGAGTGTGAGCGGCTCCTTTCCGCCCCAGGAAAGCTCCAGAAGCGAGCCGCGCTCGGGCCTGGTTTTCCCTGAAATAGTACCTGACCCCAGCAGATCGCCCACATTCATCGGGCAGCCCGAAGTGGTGTGGTGCGCCAGCTGCTGGGCGGCGGAGTAGTACATCTCGGCGTAATTGGTGCGGGTGATCACGGTTTCGGGCTTGCCTTCGGGGGCAAGGGCCGCTTCCAGGGCGATGTCGTAGAGCATCGGCCCCGGTTCCTGCAGATAGGGCAGGAGCGGCTTTTCGCGCGGCGGGGTGGCGGTGCGGAAGGGCTCGAGCGCCGCTTTCGTCACGATCCAGGGGCTGATCGTGGTGGCGGTTGCCTTGGCCTGAAAAGGGCCGAGGGGCTGGTATTCCCAGGCCTGGATATCGCGTGCCGACCAGTCGTTGAGCAGCACGTAGCCGAAGATCATCTCATCCGCTTCGGCCACGTTCACCGGCCCCTGCGAGGGCTGGCCGACCACGGCGCCCATCTCCAGTTCGAAGTCGAAGCGGCGCGAGGGCATGAAGGCGGGCATCTCGTGCTCGGGCGATTTCAGCTGCCCCCAGGGGCGATGGAAATCGGTGCCCGAGACCACCACCGAGGAGGCCCGGCCGTTGTAGCCGATGGGGATGTGCAGCCAGTTGGGCGGCAGGGCGTTTTCGGGGCCGCGGAACATGGTGCCCACGTTGAAGGCGTGGTTGCGGCCGGCGTAGAAATCGGTGAATTCGGCCACCGCGAAGGGCAGGTGCAGGGTGGCCGTGCTCATGGGCACCAGAAAAGGCTCTAATTCAGGCCTTTTGGGGGATTTTTCCGCCAATGCTTCTGTCAGCTCGGCGCGGAAGGCGGCCCAGGTTTCGGGGCCGAGTTCCATGAAATCGTTCCAGAAGGGCACGTCGAAGACGGGCTCGGACGCGGGGCGAAGCACGCCGGCCTCTTCGGCGGCGGTGACATCGAGGATCATCTCGCCGATGGCCACGCCGCAATGCGGCTCGCGGCCTTCGGTGGAAAACACCCCGCAGGGCAGGTTGTTGAGCGGAAAATCCGTCTCGGCCGTGTTGGCGCTTTCGACCCAGGATTTCAGCAGCTGGCTCATGTGGTCCTCATTCGGCGTCGGGTTGGGCTTCGGGGCGGGCGCGGGCGAAGGCCTCCAGCGCGAGGCAGTTGCCTTCGATCTCGGTCAGGCGGGCGAAGGGCGTCAGATCGAGGCCCCAGCGGTGGGCGTTGTAAAGCTGCGCCACGAGGCAGATATCGGCAAGCCCCGGAGCATCGCCGAAGGCAAAGGGGGTGTCGGTGCGGATCATGGCCTGAAAGGCGTTCAGCCCTTCGTTCATCCAGTGGCGCATCCAGCCGGCGGTCTCCTCGGGGCCGTGCCCCATGGCCTTCAGCCGCTGCACCACGCGCAGGTTGTTGACCGGGTGGATATCCAGCGCCACCACGTGGGCCGCGGCCATCACCCGGGCGCGCTCGGGCTGCCGGTCGGGCAGGAGGGACGGTTTCGGCTGGATTCCTTCGAGATAGTCAATGATTGCAAGGCTCTGCGTCAGGGTTGTGCCGTCCTCGAGCACCAGCACCGGCACGCCCCGGGCGGGGTTCAGCGCGGCGAAGCCGGGGCTGTGCTGTTCGCCTTTTGCAAGGTTCACCGGCACGACCTCATGGTCGATCCCCTTGAGGTGGAGCGCGATGCGGACCCGGTAGGAGGTGGTCGATCTCCAGTAGGAATAGAGCCTCATCCTGCCCCCGGCATGTTGTCGGGGCGCATCTTCTGCCTGACGGCATCATTTGCGCCTGGCAAGGCGTGCAGCGGCTCGGGCCTGTTCATCATGTCCTCCCGGACTACGTGTTCGCGCAACCGTGTCGGCAGGCGGGATTCGCGACCCAATATCGTTGCAATTGCAACGAAGTCAAGGGTGGAATGCCGCAAGCCCCGCACCGGCAGACCCTTGCCGCGCCGGGGAGGAGGGGGCATCCTGCGGCAAGCCACCACGGAGCGATCTGTTGACCGACTTCCATCTCGACGATTTCATGCCCTATCAGCTGGCGGTGCTGTCATCGAAGATCAGCCGCGAGTTTGCCGAGCTTTACACCGACCGCTTCGGCCTCAGCGTGCCCGAGTGGCGGCTGGTGGCCCATCTCAGCCAGACCAGCGACCCGGTCAGCGTGCGCGAGATCTTCGAGCGGGTGGACATGGACAAGTCCAAGGTCAGCCGCGCCGCCAGCCGGCTGGAACAGCGCGGCTACGTGATCAAGAGTGTCAACCCGGCCGACCGGCGGCTGGTGGAGCTGCGGCTCAGCGAGAAGGGCCGCGCCATGGTGGAAGAACTTGCCCCGCTGGCGCGCCAGTATGACCGGCAATGCCTCGAGGCGCTGGGCGAGGCCGCACCGGCCTTCCGGGAAGCGGTGCGGGTTCTTCTCGAAAGCCGCAGGCCATCGGGCGATACGCAACGTCACGGTTGAAGCGCCGGCATGCGGCGGCCTAGCTGGAGCCGGCAGCCAAGGGGAGAACAGATGAGCGATATCGTGATACTTT
>WFPZ01000027.1 GCA_015487335.1 Paracoccaceae bacterium | reverse complement strand
GCGAGGAAATGGCGCACCCGAGAGGATTCGAACCTCTGGCCTCTGCCTTCGGAGGGCAGCGCTCTATCCAGCTGAGCTACGGGTGCCTTGCCGGGGCTCTATAACCGGCCTGAATGCGCCCTGCAATTGCGAATCTCAGGCGAAAAGCTCATGGCACAACTCCAGTGCCTCCACCAGCGCGTCGACCTCCGCCTCGGTGTTGTAGAGCCCGAAGGAGGCGCGGCAGGTGGCGGTGACGCCGAGATGCTCCATCAGCGGCTGGGCGCAGTGGTGGCCGGCGCGCACCGCCACGCCCCTCTTGTCGAGCACCGTCGAGATGTCATGGGCATGGGCCGCGCCCTGCAGCGTGAACGAGAAGATCGCCGCCTTGCCCGGCGCATTGCCCTGGATGTTGAGCCAGTTGAGCCCCCCCAACCGCGCCTGGGCGTAGTCGCGCAGGCGCTCTTCGTGGGCGGCCACGTTCTCCATCCCCAGATCCATCAGATATTCCAGCGCCACCCCCAGCCCGATGGCCTGGACGATGCCCGGCGTGCCGGCCTCGAACTTCATCGGCGGATCGTTGTAGGTGACATTGTCGCGGGTGACCTCGTGAATCATGTCGCCGCCGCCGATGAAGGGGCGCATCTCGGCCATGCGCTCGCGGCGGATGTAGATCGCCCCCGAGCCCGTGGGGCCATAGAGCTTGTGCCCGGTGATGGCGTAGAAATCGCAGCCGATGTCCTGCACGTCCACCGGCGCGTGCACCGCGCCCTGGCTGCCGTCCACCAGAACCGGCACGCCGCGGGCATGGGCCGCCCGGGTGATGGCCTTCACGTCCACCCGCGTGCCGAGCACGTTGGACAGGTGGGTGATCGCCACCAGCTTCGTCCGGGGGCCGATGGCGTCGATCACCCGCTGCGCGTCCAGCGCGCCGGAGGCATCCACATCGACCCATTTCAGCGCCACCCCCTGGCGTTCGCGCAGGAAGTGCCAGGGCACGATGTTGGCGTGGTGCTCCATCACCGAAAGCACGATCTCGTCGCCGGCCTGCATCCGGGGCATGGCCCAGGCATAGGCCACCATGTTGATGCCCTCCGTGGCCCCGGAATTGAGCACGATCTCGTCTTCCGAGCCGGCATTCAGAAAGCGCGCGATGATCCCTCGCACCGCCTCGTATTTTTCGGTCGCGACATTGGAAAGATGGTGCAACCCCCTGTGAACATTTGCATATTCATGGGAATACGCCCGCGTGACGGCATCGATCACCACCTGCGGTTTCTGCGCCGAAGCGCCGTTGTCAAGATAGACCAGCGGCCGGCCGTTGACCTCGCGGGCGAGAATCGGGAAATCGGCGCGGACCTTTTCCACGTCATACATGGATCATACTCCGGAGATCTGGACGCCGAACATGGCGAGGATGAAGGAAAGCACCATGATGAACCCCACCATCGCCCCGAGAATCGCGATGAACACCGCACCGGGAGAGTTGAAGCCGTGCAGCTCAGTGGTGAACATGGTGAGCAGATAGAAGAACAGCAGGATCCCGCCCAGACCGATCAGGCTGGCCAGCGGCGGCAGCAGCAGCATCGCCGCCAGCTGCACCACCTGCAGGCCCAGCATGATGACCTGCAGCCAGACCACCAGCATGATGGCATCGTCCAGGCTGCCGGTGCCGCCCGCCAGCCGGCCGATGATGTACATGCCCCAGATCAGCACCATGAGCACCGCCAGTTGCAGCGCGCCCATGGCCAGCGGATTGTGCAGCAGGCCGCCCCCCATCATCATCCCGCCCGAGGCGCTGCCCAGAAGCAGCGTAAGCTCCGACAGAAGCACCGACAGCACCACCACCAGCAGCACCGCCTCCCAGCGGCTGCGGCGCGGGATCTGCACCGCCATCACCCGCCGCGCGCCCTCGCGCGGATCGCGCACCGTGTCAACCGCTGCCGAAACCAGACCCTTCACATCGAAATTCACCCGCCGTCTCTCCCGCTTTCCGCCTCGACCAGTGACAGTATCCAGATCACGAG
>WFPZ01000026.1 GCA_015487335.1 Paracoccaceae bacterium | reverse complement strand
GTCATCATCCGGCCCATCGCCACCAGCATCCCCGGCGTGTTGGTCATCACATGGTCGGCCTCGGCGAAGTTCATGGTGCCGCAATCGAGGGTGGCGAGCTCGGGCTGGCACTCGGCCACATGGGCAAGGCGCTCTTCGGCGCTGGCCATGTCGGTGCCGTTCCCCAGCGGCAGCGGCGCCGAGGGCGGGCCGGTCACCAGATCGCCACCCATCCCGGCGGTGAGGTTGAGCACCACGTCCACCTCTGATTCGCGGATGCGCTCGGTGACCTCGCGGTAGAGCGCCACGTCACGGGCCGGTGCGCCGGTTTGCGGGTCGCGCACGTGGCAATGGACAATGGCCGCTCCGGCGCGCGCCGCGGCGATGGCGCTTTCGGCGATCTCGGCGGGTGAGCGCGGCACATGCGGGGTGCGGTTCTGGGTGGAGCCTGCGCCTGTGACGGCGCAGGTGATGAAGACTTCGCGGTTCATTTCCAGCGGCATGGGCGGCCCCTTTTTCGAATCCGTCGCACGGGGAGTTGTTCCCTTGATGGGGGGCATCATGCGCCTTCCATGCATTTTGGGAAGATTTTCATGCGGAACAGGGAAATGGCCGGTGAAAACCGGGGCGGTGCGCCTTGCCCGTTCCGGCCATGCTTACCACCCGATGCCTTGCCCGCCGCGGGGATTTCGTGCCGGGGTGCGCTTTCCTGATTGACCAGTCAATAAAAAACCTGCAGCCTTGCCCGCACGGACCGAAAAGACGGACAGCAAGGAGAGAACCGTGCCAAGGGTTGGACAGGAAGCCGCGCGCCGGGCCGCGCTCGTGGACGCCACCATCGCGGAGATCGGCCGGGCCGGATCTCTGGATGTGACGGTGGGCCAGATCGCGCGCCGGGCGGGCATGTCTTCGGCGCTGGCGCATTACTACTTCCAGTCGAAGGATGCGATCTTCCTCGCCGCCATGCGCCATATCCTGAAGGAATTCGCAGCCCAGGTTCGCCGCCGCATGGGGCAGGCGAAAACCCCCGCCCAGCGGCTTTCGGCGATCATCGACGCCTCTCTGGGGCGCGAGCAGTTTGCCGACGAGGTGGTCGCCGCCTGGCTGGTGTTCTACGTTCAGGCCCAGCATTCGCCCGATGCGGCGCGTCTGCTGCGGGTCTATGCGCGCCGGCTGCACTCCAACCTGGTGCATGAGCTGCGCGCCTGCCTGCCGCTCGAGCGCGCGCATGCCGTGGCTCAGGGAGTGGCGGCGATGATCGATGGCTTCTACATCCGCCACGCCCTGCAGGACGGCGCGCCGGAGCGCAGCCAGGCGCGGGCGCTGGTCAAGGATTACCTCGCGCTCTGCCTCGGCCCTTGCGGCGCTGCTCTGGAGGGCCGGCACTGATGCGCGCTCAGCCTCCGGCCTCTCATTTCATCGACGGCGCATATGTCGAGGACGCCTCGGGCGAGGCCTTCGCGTGCCTCTACCCCGCCACCGGAGAGGTGATCGCGCAGCTGCACGCCGCCACGCCCGGGCTGATCGAGCGCGCGGTGGCCTCGGCGGCGCGCGCCCAGCAGGAGTGGGCCGCCCTGGCACCGGTGGAGCGCGGCCGGGTGCTGCGCCGGGCCGCCCGGCTGATGCGTCTGCGCAACCGCGCGCTGAGCGAGCTGGAGACGCTGGATACCGGCAAGCCCCTGCAGGAAACCCTGGTGGCCGATGCCGCCTCGGGGGCGGACGCGCTGGAGTTCTTTGGCGGGATTGCCCCCACCATCAACGGCGAGGCCATCCCGCTGGGGCGCGATTTCGCCTATACCCGGCGGGTGCCGCTGGGGGTGTGCGCCGGTATCGGGGCGTGGAACTACCCCACCCAGATCGCCTGCTGGAAGGCCGCGCCCGCGCTGGCCTGCGGCAATGCCATGGTGTTCAAGCCCTCGGAAAACACCCCGCTGGGGGCGCTGAAACTGGCCGAGATCCTGATCGAGGCCGGCGCGCCGGCCGGGCTGTTCAACGTGGTGCAGGGCATGGGCGCGGTCGGGGCGGCTCTGGCCGGGCATGAGCGGGTGGCGAAGGTGTCGCTCACCGGCTCGGTGCCCACGGGGCGGAAGGTTTACGCCGCCGCGGCCGAGGGAATGCGCCACGTGACGATGGAGCTGGGAGGCAAGTCGCCGCTGATCGTCTTCGAGGATGCCGATCTGGAAGACGCCATCGGCGGCGCCATGCTGGGCAATTTCTACTCCACCGGGCAGGTATGCTCCAACGGCACGCGCGTGTTCGTGCAGCGCGCCGTCCGCGATGCCTTTCTGGAGCGGCTGGTGGCGCGCACCGAAGCGATCCGGATCGGCGACCCGATGGATGAAAACGTACAGATGGGGCCGCTGATTTCCGCGCAGCAGCGGCGGAAGGTGTTGGAATATGTAAAGCACGGCAAGGCCGAGGGAGCGCGCTGCCTGACCGGCGGCGGGGTGCCGAAGGTGCAGGGTTTCGAAGGCGGCTTCTGGGTGGAGCCCACCGTCTTTGCCGGGGTTCGCGACGAGATGACGATCGCCCGCGACGAGATCTTCGGCCCGGTCATGGCGGTGCTCGACTTCGACGACGAGGACGAGGTGATTGCCCGGGCCAACGGCTCGGAATTCGGCCTGGCCGGCGGGGTCTTCACCCGCGATCTGGCGCGCGCGCACCGGGTGGCCGACCGGCTTCGCGCCGGGATCGTCTGGATCAACGGCTACAACCTCACCCCGGTAGAGATCCCCTTCGGCGGGACGAAGATGTCGGGGGTGGGGCGCGAGAACTCCCGCGCGGCGATCGAGCATTACACCGAGGTCAAGACCGTCCATGTGGGCCTCGGGCCGGTGGAGAGCCCCTATTGAACGGGTGTTGCGGGTGAAGGGGGTGTGATGGAGGCGGATTTCGTCATCATCGGGTCCGGGTCGGCGGGGGCGGCGCTGGCCTTTCGGCTGAGCGAGGACGGCACCAACAGCGTTCTGGTGCTGGAATACGGCGGCTCGGATGCGGGGCCGTTCATCCAGATGCCGGCGGCGCTGAGCTACCCCATGAACATGGGCGTCTACGACTGGGGCTTTCGCACCGAACCCGAGCCGCATCTGGGCGGGCGCACCCTGGCGGTGCCGCGCGGCAAGGTGATCGGCGGCTCGAGCAGCATCAACGGCATGGTCTACGTGCGCGGCCATGCCCGCGATTTCGACCACTGGGCCGAGAGCGGCGCCGAGGGCTGGGCCTTTGCCGATGTGCTGCCCTATTTCAAGCGGATGGAGAACTGGCACGGCGATCCGGCGATGGGGGGCGCCTGGCGCGGCCGCGACGGGCCGCTGCACGTCACCCGGGGGGCATGCCGCAACCCGTTGCACCGGGCCTTCATCGAGGCCGGAGTCCAGGCCGGATTCGAGCGCACCGACGATTACAACGGCGAGAAGCAGGAGGGCTTCGGCGCGATGGAGGCCACCATCTGGCGCGGGCGGCGATGGTCGGTCGCCCATGCCTACCTGCGCCCGGCCCTGAGGCGGCCCAATGTCTCGCTCGTGCGCTGCTTTGCCCGCCGGGTGGTGATCGAGGAGGGCCGGGCCACCGGGGTGGAGATCTCGCGCGGGGCGCGGGTGGAGGTGGTGCGCGCCCGCCGCGAGGTGATCGTGGCGGCCTCGTCGATCAATTCGCCCAAGATCCTGATGCTTTCCGGCATCGGCCCGGCGGCGCATCTGGCCGAACACGGCATTCCCCTGCTGGCCGACCGGCCCGGGGTGGGGGCCAACCTGCAGGACCATCTGGAGGTCTACATCCAGCAGGCCAGCGTGCAGCCGGTCACGCTCTACAGATACTGGAACCTGTGGGGCAAGGCGATGGCCGGGCTGCAGTGGCTGCTGGCCAGGAACGGGCTGGGCGCCTCGAACCATTTCGAGAGCGCGGGCTTCATCCGCTCGCGCGCAGGGGTCGAATATCCCGACATCCAGTTCCATTTCCTGCCCATGGCGGTGCGCTACGATGGCAAGGCGGCGGCCGAGGGGCACGGCTATCAGGCCCATGTGGGGCCGATGCGCTCGCCCTCGCGCGGGTGGGTGCGCCTGCGCTCGGCCGACCCGGAGGAGCCGCCCGCGATCCGCTTCAACTACATGAGCGAAGAGCAGGACTGGATCGATTTCCGCCACTGCGTGCGCATCACCCGCGAAATCTTCGCCCAGCCCGCCTTCGCGGCCTATCGCGGCAGGGAAATCCAGCCCGGAGAGGCGGTGCGATCCGACGACGAGATCGACGATTTCCTGCGCGGCCACGTGGAAAGCGCCTATCACCCCTGCGGCACCTGCCGGATGGGCCGGCGCGACGACAGGATGGCGGTGGTGGATCCGCAGGGCAGGGTGATCGGGGTGAGCGCGCTGCGGGTGGCGGATTCCTCGGTCTTTCCGCGGATCACCAACGGCAACCTCAATGCCCCCTCGATCATGGTGGGGGAAAAGATGGCGGATCACATCCTCGGGCGGGACCCGCTGCCGCGTGAAGAGGCGCGGGCGTGGATCAACCCGAGGTGGGAAATTTCCGACAGATGAGACGCGAATGATGCCCGGGGGGGGTCATTGTGTATTCTGTGGGAAAGAATCGAAGGGTCCGGGAAAGAAGGGCCCCTGGTCGAAAGGGAGGAAAAGACATGACGAAAGAGCTTGAATATTACGGAAAAAAGGTGGCCCGCGGGCTGATGGACCGGCGCGCCTTCATGGGGCGCGCGGCGGCACTTGGGGTTTCGGCCCCGCTGGCTGGCACCATCCTGGCCGGTGCGGTTCAGGCGGCCGGCCCGGTGCGCGGCGGCACGCTGAAGGCGGGCATGCAGGGCGGCGAGAGCACCAACAGCCTCGATCCGGCCACCTGGGCCTCGGACGTGCCGATCAGCTTCGGCCGCACCTGGGGCGAGACGATGGTGGAGGTCGGCCCCACCGGCGAGATCGAGTTCCGTATCGCCGAAAGCGTCGAGGCTTCGCCCGACGCCAGGACCTGGACCTTCAGGATCCGCGAGGGGGTGGAGTTTCACAACGGCAAGACGGTGACCCCCGATGACGTGGTCAAGACGCTGCAGCGCCATTCGGACGAGAACTCCAAGTCGGGCGCGCTGGGGATCGTCAAGGGCATCGAGGACATGAAGGCGGACGGTCAGTACGTGGTGCTGACGCTGGATTCGCCCAATGCCGACCTGCCCTATCTGCTGGCCGACTACCATCTGATGATCCAGCCGGGCGGCGGGTTCGAGGCACCCGACGCCGGCATCGGCACCGGCCCCTACCGGGTGGCCGAGAACCAGCCCGGCGTGCGCCACGTGGGCACGCGCTTCGAGAACTACTGGGACGCCGGCAACCGCGGCTTCGCCGATACCGTGGAGATCACCGTGGTCAACGACGCCACGGCCCGGCTGGCGGCGCTGCAGTCGGGGCAGGTGAACATGATCAACCGGGTGGAACCCAAGGTGGTTAACCTGATCAAGCGGGTGCCCGGGGTGACGGTGCGCAACGTCTCGGGGCGCGGGCATTACGTGTTCATCATGCATGTCAACACCCCGCCGTTCGACAACAACCACCTGCGTCTGGCCCTGAAGCTGGCGATCAACCGCCAGGAGATGGTCGACAAGATCCTGCAAGGCTACGGCTCGGTCGGCAACGACTTCCCGATCAACGCCTCCTATCCGCTGTTCCCCGACGACATCCCGCAGCGCGAGTACGACCCCGAGAAGGCCGCCTTCCACTACAGGAAGTCGGGCCATTCCGGCTCGATCCTGCTGCGCACCTCCGATGTCGCCTTCCCCGGCGCGGTGGATGCCGCACAGCTGTACCAGCAGCACGCCAAGGCCGCGGGCATCGACATCGAGGTCAAGCGAGAGCCGGGCGACGGCTACTGGTCGGAGGTGTGGAACAAGAAGCCCTTCTCGGCCTCCTACTGGAGCGGCCGGCCGGTGCAGGACCAGATGTATTCCACCGCCTATCTTTCCACCGCGGAATGGAACGACACCAAGTTCTTCCGGCCCGACTTCGACAAGATCATCATCGCCGCGCGCGCCGAGCTCGACCCGGTCAAGCGCAAGGCGCTCTACCGCGAAGCGGCGCTGATGGTGCGCGACGAGGGCGGCCTGATCCTGCCGATGTTCAACGATTTCATCGATGCCACCGGGCCGAAGGTCGGGGGCTGGGTGCCCGACGGCAATGGCGGCATGATGAACGACAAGGCGCTCATCAAGTGCTGGCTGGAGGCCTGACCGGCCCATGTCGGCCATCGTGAAACTGGTTGCCCAGCGCCTGGCGCTGGGGCTCCTCTTGCTGCTCGCGGTTTCCGTCCTGATCTTCGCGGGCACCCAGATTCTGCCCGGCGACGTGGCCCAGAGCATTCTCGGCCAGTCCGCCACCCCCACCGCGCTTGCCAACCTGCGCGAGGAACTGGGGCTGAACGATCCGGCCTGGCTGCGCTACCTGCGCTGGCTGGGGGGCGTGCTGACCGGCGATCTGGGCACGGCGCTCTCCAACGGGCAGGACATCTCCGAGGCGATCGGCAGGCGGCTTGGCAACACCCTGTTCCTGGCCTTCTGGGCGGCGGCGGTGGCGGTGCCGCTGGCGATCACGCTGGGGCTGGTCGCGGTGCGCTACCGCAACCGCTGGCCCGACAGGCTGATCTCGGGGCTGACGCTGGCCTCGATCTCGCTGCCCGAGTTCTTCATCGGCTACGTGCTGATCTTCTTCTTCGGGGTGAAGCTGCGCTGGTTTCCCTCTGTGGCCACCGTCTATGACGGCATGAGCCTGTGGGAGAAGCTCAATGCCATCGCCCTGCCGGTCACGGTGCTCACCCTGGTGGTGCTTGCGCACATGATGCGCATGACCCGGGCCGCGATCCTCAACGTGATGCAGTCGGCCTATATCGAAACCGCCGAACTCAAGGGCCTGGGCCAGTTCAGGGTGATCTTCCGCCACGCCTTCCCCAACGCCATCGCCCCGATCGTCAACGTGGTGATGATCAACCTTGCCTATCTGGTGGTCGGCGTGGTGGTGGTGGAGGTGATCTTCGTCTACCCCGGCATGGGGCAGTATCTGGTGGATCACGTGGCCAAGCGCGACGTGCCGGTGGTGCAGGCCACGGGGCTGATCTTCGCCGCCGTCTACATCGGCCTCAATCTGGTGGCCGACATCGTGGCGATCGTCTCCAACCCGCGGCTGAGGCACCCGAAATGAGAATTCCGGTTTCGGCCCTGATCGGCCTGTTCTTCACCGGCCTGTTCTTCCTCACGGCGATCCTGGCCCCCTGGATCGCGCCCTACGGCATGGCCGAGGTGGTGGGAAATGTCTGGGAGCCGCCCTCCGACAGGTTCTGGCTGGGCACCGACAACATCGGCCGCGACCTGCTGACCCGGATGATCTGGGGCGGGCGCACCACCATCTTCATCGCCACCCTGGCCACGGTGTTGTCCTTTGCGCTGGGGGCTTTCCTGGGGTTCATGGCGGCGGTGATCGGCGGCTGGGTCGATCAGGCGTTGTCGCGCTTCGTCGATCTGGTCATGTCGATCCCGCCGCTGATCTTCGCGCTGGTGGTGCTTTCGGTGATGGAGGTGACCACGCCGGTGCTGATCCTGGTGATGGGGCTGCTCGATTCCACCCGTGTCTACCGGCTGTCGCGGGCGGTGGCGGCGGACATCAACGTGATGGATTTCGTCGAGGCCGCCCGGCTGCGTGGCGAGGGGCGCGGCTGGATCATCTTCCACGAGATCCTGCCCAATGCGCTTTCGCCGCTGGTGGCCGAGCTGGGCCTGCGCTTCATCTTCGCGGTGCTGTTTCTTTCCACGCTTTCCTTCCTCGGCCTCGGCGTGCAGCCGCCGGCCTCGGACTGGGGCGGCATGGTGAAGGAGAACAAGGAGGGCATCGTCTTCGGCATCTGGGCCGCCCTGGTGCCGGCCGGGGCCATCGCGGCGCTGGCGATTTCGGTCAACCTGGTGGCGGACTGGGTCCTCAACCGCACATCCGATCTGAAGGGAGGGCGCGGTGGCTGACAATCTGCTCGACATCCGCAACCTGCGCATCGAGACCACCGTCTACCCGCCGGGCGAGAAGCCGCGCGACATCGTCATCGTCGATGACGTCTCGCTGAGCCTGCAGCGGGGCAAGGTGCTGGGGCTGATCGGCGAAAGCGGGGCGGGCAAGTCCACCATCGGGCTGGCCGCCATGGGCTACGGGCGCGGCGGGGTGCGGATCACCGGCGGCGAGGTCTTCCTCAACGGCCGCGACATCATGAAGGGAGGTATGCGCGAGCTTCGCCGCCTGCGCGGCAAGGAGGTCACCTATGTGGCGCAATCGGCGGCGGCGGCCTTCAACCCGGCCCGGCGGCTGATGGAACAGGTGGTGGAATCGGCGCTTGAACATGGCGTGGCCAGCCGCTCGCAAGCCGAGAGGCGCGCGGTGCGGCTGTTTGCGGAGCTGGGCCTGCCCGAGCCCGAGACCTTCGGGCGGCGCTATCCGCATCAGGTTTCGGGCGGCCAGCTGCAGCGCGCCATGACCGCCATGGCCCTGTGCCCCGAGCCCGATCTGATCATCTTCGACGAGCCCACGACCGCGCTCGACGTGACCACCCAGATCGACGTGCTGGCGGCGATCAAGAAGGCGATCCGCGACACCGGAGTGGCGGCGCTTTACATCACCCATGATCTGGCCGTGGTGGCGCAGGTTTCCGACGACATCATGGTGCTGCGCAACGGCCGGATGGTCGAGCGCGGTTCCGCCCGGCAGATCATCGCCGCACCAAGGGAAGACTACACCCGGGCGCTGGTTTCGGTGCGCTCCATCGAGCACGAGGAAAAGCCCCCCCGGGGCGAGCCGGTGCTGGTGGCCGAGGGGATCTCGGCGGCCTACGGCAACCGGGTGCAGGTTCTGAAGGACGTGAGCATCGAGGTGCGCCCTGGCCAGACGCTGGCGGTGGTGGGCGAGAGCGGCTCGGGCAAGTCGACGCTGGCGCGGGTGATCACCGGGCTTCTGCCGCCGTTTGCCGGCGAGGTGCGCTTTGCCGGGCGG
>WFPZ01000025.1 GCA_015487335.1 Paracoccaceae bacterium | reverse complement strand
TTGCGCCGGGCCATCGACGAGGCCGGCCACCCGGCGCTGCTGATGGTGGACTGCATCGCCTCGCTGGCCTGCGAGCGCTTCGAGATGGACGCCTGGGGCGTCGACGTGATGGTGGCGGGCTCGCAAAAGGGGCTGATGGTGCCGCCGGGCCTGGCCTTCGTGTTCTTCAACGACCGCGCCGATGCCGCGCGCGAGCGCTGCGACAATGTCACCGCCTACTGGGACTGGCGCCCGCGCGCCCGGCCGCGGGACTTCTACCAGTATTTCGGCGGCACCGCGCCCACCCATCACCTCTACGGCCTGCGCTGCGCGCTGGACATGATCGCCGCGGAGGGGCTGGAGAACGTCTGGCGCCGCCACGAGGTGCTGGCCCGCGCCTGGTGGGCGGCCTTCGAGACCTGGGGCCGCGACGGCCCGCTGGAGCTCAACATCGCCGAGCGGGCCGCGCGCTCGCATGCGGTGACGGCGCTGCGCATCACCCCGCCGCTGGGCACCGCGCTGCGTGAGTGGCTGAGCGAGAATGCCGGGGTGACGCTGGGCATCGGCCTGGGCATGGCGCCCTCGGACGACCCGGCCCGCCACGGGTTTTTCCGCGTGGGCCACATGGGGCATGTGAACGCCCACATGGTGCTGGGGGCGATCGGCGCGCTGGAGGCCGGGCTGAAGGCGCTGAAGATCCCCCACGGGCGGGGTGCTCTGGAGGCCGCGGCCGAGGTGGTGGCCGGGCTGTAGGGCCAGGCCCCATCGCTCCGCCATCGCCTCGGGGCGGCGTTTCAGCGCCCGGCGCGCGCCTGCGCCAGGGCCTCGGGCAGGGCGGCGGCGAAGGCCTCCATGTCTTCGTCCCGGCCCACGGTGACGCGGATGCAGCGGTCCTGCGGGGCCGTGAAGGGCATGCGCACGAAGATGTCGCGGGCGATCAGGCCGGCCAGGACCGCGCGGGCGAAATCGCCGTCATGGCCGCAATCGATGGTGACGAAATTGGTGGCCGAGGGCAGCGGGGCCAGCCCGTTCTCGCGGGCGATCTGCGCCAGCCGCACCCGCCCGGAGGCGATCTTCTCCACCACCCCGGCCAGATGGGCCTCGTCGTGCAGGGCGGCCAGTGCGCCGGCCTGCGAGATGCGGCTCATGCCGAAATGGTTGCGGATCCTGTCGAAGGCGGCGATCAGCCCGGCTTCGCCGAGCGCATAGCCCACCCGCGCCCCGGCCAGGCCGTAGGCCTTGGAAAAGGTGCGCAGCCGGATCACCTGCGGGTTGTCCATCTCCAGCGGCGGGGCGGTGCCCTCGGGGGCGAACTCCGCATAGGCCTCGTCGAGCACCAGCAGGCAGCCCGGGGGAAGTTCGGCGATCATCCGCGAGATCTCTTCCGCCGCGTGCCAGCTGCCCATGGGGTTGTCGGGGTTGGCGAGGTAGATCAGCTTCGCCCCGCTGCGGGCGGCAAGGGCCACAAGCGCCTCGGGGTCTTCGGCATCATCGCGGTAGGGCACGGTGAGCAGCTCTCCGCCGAAGCCCGCCACGTGGTAGTTGAAGGTGGGGTAGGCGCCGGCCGAGGTCACCACCCTGTCGCCGGGGGCCACGAAAAGGCGCACCAGATAGCCCAGCAGCCCGTCGATCCCCTCGCCCACCATGACGTTTTCCGCCGCCACCCGGTGATGGGCGGCCAGCGCCTCGCGCAGGTCGTGGTTTTCAGGGTCGCCATACATCCAGACTTCGCCGGCGGCGCGGCGCATCGCCTCGATGGCGCGCGGCGAGGGGCCGAAGACGTTTTCGTTGGCGCCGATGCGGGCGGCGAAGGGCCGGCCCCGGGCGCGCTCCTGCGCTTCGGGCCCCACGAAGGGCACCGAGGCCGGCAGGCCCTGTACCAGTTCCGTCAGCCGTGGCGTCTTCATCTCAGCCCTCCCAGTCCGGCTGCCAGTCCGGATAATCGCAGCTGCGCCGGTTGGCCGAGGTCAGCGCCGTGATGCGGGCCATCTGGTCCTCGCTCAGCGAAAAGTCCAGCGCTTCCTGATTGCCGGCCAGACGCTCGCGGCTGGTGGACATGCAGATGGCATGCACGCCCTGCTGGATGATCCAGCGCAGCACCACCGCCGCCGGGTTGCGCCCGGTTTCGGCCGCTATCGCCCGCACCGCCGGCAGGCGCAGCGCCTCGCCCCTGAGGATCGGGCGGTAGGCGGTGAGCGTCACCCCGATCTCGCGCGCCGCCGCCAGCAGGCGGGACTGGTCGAGCAGGGGATGGAACTCCACCTGATTGGTGAGGATCGGCGCCGCGGCCGCCGCCTCGCGCATCTGCGAGACGTTGAAGTTCGAGACGCCGATATGGCGGGTGAGCCCCTCGTCGCGCATTGCCGCCAGCTCCTCGGCCACCTGCGCCGGCGCCACGCCGCGCGGCGGCCAGTGGCACAGGATCAGGTCCACCGGGCCCAGCCCGATCGCCTCGACGCTGGCGCGCGCGCTTTCCAGCGCGGTGCCCTCGGTGAAGCGGTCCTGATGGATCTTGGTGGTGACGAAGACCTCGTCGCGCGGCACCCCCGCCTCGCGCAGCCCCGCCCCCACCTCGGCCTCGTTGCCGTACATCTGGGCGGTGTCCACATGGCGATAGCCCAGCTCCAGCGCCAGGCGCACGGTGCGCCGCGCCTGATCGCCGGCCAGAGGCCAGGTGCCCAGTCCCAGCAAAGGCATGTCCATGGATCGCCCCCTTCTCCTGCGCGCAATCAAACCGGATTTCGCACCCCCCCCCGCAACCGCCCCCGCGGCGCGGGCCGGGCCTTGTCTGCCGCGCGGGCTGGTTTGCGGCAGGGGAAGGCCCGGGCGGCCTTGCGGCCGTCCTACCCCAGCGCCTCGAGCCTGTCGCGCGCGGCGCGCAGCTTGTCGGCCTCTTCCTGCCTGGCGGCGAGCTGCTCGCGGGTTTCGGCCACCACCTCCTCGGGGGCGCTTTCGAGGAATTTCGGGTTGGACAGCCGCCCCGAGAGCCCGGCCATTTCCTTCTCCAGCTTCGCCAGCGTCTTTTCCAGGCGGGCCTTCTCGGCCTCCACGTCGATGATGCCCGAGAGCGGCAGGGCGAACAGCCCGCCCTCCACCGGGACGGTCACCGCGCCGCGGGGTACCTGCGCGGCCTCGCTCAGGCTTTCGATGCGCGCCAGCCGCCGGATCAGCGCCTCGTTGCGCGCCCAGGCCTGGCGGCCGGCCTCGTCGAGCTCGATCTGCAGCATGGGGATGTGCAGCCCCGCCGGCACATGCATCTGCGCCCGCACCGAGCGGATCTCCTCGATCAGGCCGATCACCCAGTTCATCTCGCGGTCGGCCTGCGCATCCACCAGCTCGGCGGCGGTGTATTCGGGCCAGTCGGCATGGATCAGCGGCTTGTCGCGCTTGCCCATCAGCTGCCAGATCTCCTCGGTGATGAAGGGCATGATCGGGTGCAGCATGATCAGGCACTGGTCCAGAACCCAGCCCATGGTCTGGCGGGTTTCGGCCTGCAGCGCCGCGTCCTCGCCCGACAGAAGCGGCTTGGAGAATTCCACGTACCAGTCGCAGAACCGCCCCCAGACGAAGGCGTAAAGCGTGTTGGCGGCGTCGTTGAAGCGGTAGGCGGAGAGGGCCGCGTCCACCTCTTCGCGCACCTTCGCCGTTTCGCCGACGATCCATTTGTTGAGCGTGGCCTCGGGCCGCGGGCGCAGGCCCTTCTCGTAGGCCTCGAACACGCCGTTCATCTCGGCAAAGCGCGCCGCGTTCCAGATCTTGGTGCCGAAGTTGCGATAGCCCGCGACGCGGCTTGTCGAGAGCTTCAGGTCGCGTCCCATGGCGGCCATGGCGGCAAGCGTGAAGCGCACCGCATCGGCGCCGAACTCGTCGATCAGCTCCAGCGGGTCCAGCACGTTGCCCAGAGACTTGGACATCTTCTTGCCCTTCTCGTCGCGGACGAGGGCGTGGACATAGACCGTGTGGAAGGGCTTTTCGCCCACCACCGCGTATTGCATCATCATCATCCGGGCGACCCAGAAGAAGATGATGTCGAAGCCGGTGACCAGCACGTCGGTGGGGAAGTATTTCTTCAGCTCCGGGGTGTCCTCGGGCCAGCCCAGCGTGCCGATCGGCCACAGCCCCGACGA
>WFPZ01000024.1 GCA_015487335.1 Paracoccaceae bacterium | reverse complement strand
CGATCACCCCGGCCAGCGAGCGCACCGCATAGGCGCCGCGCGAATAGCCGAACAGGAAGATCCTGTCGCCGGGGCGATAGCGCGAGGCCAGAAAGCCGTAGGCGCGCCGGATCTGGCGGTTGATGCCGCGCCCCTCGATCACGTCGCGCACGTGGCGCCAGCCCAGCCACTGCACGCCCTGCTCGTAGCGGATCGAGACATGCGCCGCCGGCGCCACCTCGCCAAGCAGCTTGTAGGTCAGCCCGGCGTTCGTCTCCAGCCCCGCCTCCAGCGAAGAGAGCGTGCCGTCGAGAATCACCACATGATCGACCCGCCCGCGTTTCAGCGGCGAGGCGGTCGTGCGTATCCGTTCAGGAAGCCGCAGCCACCTCCTTATCCTGTCACTCAGCCGCACCCTTGCTTTCGTTCAGCCATTGCCAGACCCGCAGCGGCGTGAACGGCATGTCCACCCGCCGGATTCCCTTGTCATAGAGCGCATCCTGCACCGCATTGGCCACCGCCGCCAGCGCACCCACCGTTCCCGCCTCGCCGCAGCCCTTGATTCCCATGACATTGGCGGTCGAGGGGACCGGCTCGGTGGTGAACTTCATCCACGGCACGTCGCCCGCCCGCGGAATGGCGTAATCCATGAAGGTGGCGGTGAGCAGCTGGCCGTCTTCGTCATGGACCACCCGCTCGCACAGCGCCTGGCCCAGCCCCTGGGCCACGCCGCCGTGCACCTGGCCCTCCACCAGCATCGGGTTGATCAGGTTCCCGAAATCGTCGGTGACGGTGTATTTCACCACCTCCACCTTCCCGGTCTGGGGGTCGATCTCCACCTCCGCGACATGCGCCCCGTTGGGGTAGGAGCGCCCGGGCAGGCGGGCGCGCTCATGCACCCTCAGCAGATCCTCGCGCCCGGCGGCACGGGCCATTTCGGCCACCTCCAGCATGCTCGGCGCCACGTTCGAGCCCTTGACGCGAAACCTCACGTCGTCGAAAGCCACATCCCCGGGCGCCACCTCCAGCTCCTCGGCCAGGAAGGCGCTGAACTGCCGGACGATCGTGCCCACCGTCGCCAGGGTGGCGTTGTTCTGGGTGGTGGCCGAGCGCGACCCCCCGGTGCCGCCGCCCTGCTCGATCAGGTCGCTGTCGCCCTGGATCACCCGGATGCTTTCCAGTGGAATGCCCGTCTGGTCGGCAAGGAAGGTGGCGAAAGCCGTCTCGTGGCCCTGCCCGTTCGACTGGGTGCCCACGTAGAGGTTCACCGTGCCGTCGGACCGGAATTCCACCGTTGCCCCCTCGCTGGGGTCGCCGAGGATCGATTCGATGTAGAAGGACAGCCCGATGCCCCGCAGCCGCCCGCGCGCCTCGCTGGCCGCACGCCGGGCGGCAAATCCCGCGCAGTCGGCCTCTTCGGTGGCGCGCGCCAGAACCTTGTGGAAGTCGCCCACGTCGTAAAGCTCGCCGGTGGCCGAACGGTAGGGAAAGGCCTCGGCGGGGATGAAGTTGCGCCGGCGCAGCTCCCACGGATCGACCCCAAGCACGCGGGCGGCATGGTCCATCACCCGCTCCAGCGCATAGATCGCCTCGGGCCGGCCGGCGCCGCGGTAGGCATCGACGCAGGTGGTGTTGGTGTAGATGCCGCGCACCTCGTGCCAGGTGGTGCGGATGTCATAGGCCCCCGGCAGCACCTTGGCGAAAAGCTCGGTCTGGATGAACTGCGCGTATTGCGAGTTGTAGGCCCCCAGATCGCAGGTGGTGTTCACCCGGTAGGCGGTGATCTTCAGGTTCTCGTCGAAGGCCAGCTCGCAGGTGGAAACCAGCCCGCGGCCGGCGTTGTCGGTGAGCATCGCCTCGGTGCGCTCGGACATCCAGCGCACCGGCCGGCCCAGCCGCCGCGCCGCCTCGGGGATGACGTAATATTCGGGGTAGGTCATTCCCTTCATGCCGAAGCCGCCGCCCACGTCGGGGTTGGTGATGCGCACCCGGTCGGGCTCCAGCCCGTAGGCCTTCGCCAGCCGCCCCTTCATGTCCCACACGCCCTGGCCGTTGAAGCACAGGTGCACGCGGCCGTCCTCCCACTCGGCGAAGCAGCCGCGCGGCTCCATGGAATTGACGATGACGCGGTTGTCGGCCACCTCCAGAGACACCCGGTGCGCGGCCGCCGCAAAGGCGGCCTCGGTGGCCTCGCGCTCTCCCATGCCCCAGTGGAAGGCCACGTTGCGCGGCGCCTGGGGGTGAAGCTCCGGCCCGCCCGGCACCGGCTCCACATGCGCGGGGAGCTCCTCGTAGTCGAGGCCGATCAGCTCCGCCGCATCGCGCGCCTGGTGCAGGGTCTCGGCCACGATCAGGGCGATCGGCTCGCCCACGAAGCGCACCCGCCCGTCGGCCAGCACCGGGCGGCGGGGGTCGGCGGCGGGGGTGCCGTCGAGGTTCTTGAGGATCGCGGCATCGATCCAGGGGCGGATGCCGGCCTGCACCAGATCGTCGAAGGTGAGGATCAGATGCACGCCGGGGGCGGCGCGCGCCTCGTCAAGCTCCAGCCCGGTGATGCGCGCATGCGCCACCGGCGAGCGGAAGAACCACCCATGCAGCGCGCCCTGAGGGGCGATGTCGTCCACGTAGCGGCCCCGCCCGGTGAGAAACCGGACATCCTCGATGCGCTTCACCGGCTGGCTTTTTCCGAAACTCTCCATCTCGCCTCCGAATTCCTGATCGGCGCGACACTATCGGAGGTTTCGCCGGTGTCCAGAGTTCACAAACCGAAACGGGCCACGGTTTCCACCCGGCGCGGGCCGTAGCCGTTGAAACGGGTGGCCAGAACCCGGCTGTAGGCGCCCTGGCCGGGGAAAACCAGATAGTCGCCCTCCTGCACGGAATCGGGAAGCAGGTAGCTGCCCGGCAGCCGGTCGATGCTGTCGCAGGTCGGGCCATGGAGGATGTGGCGCCGCAGCCGCCCGCCCTGCAGCGGCCGGCCCGACCGCCCGAGCACCACCAGCCGGTTGGAGGGGCCGATATCGCGCCACTCCGCCAGCCCGCCATAGATGCCGTCGTTGAGAAACAGCTCCTGCGCCCCGCGCCGGGCCCGCACGCGAACCAGCAGCACGAAGCTCTCGGCCACCAGTCCGCGCCCCGGCTCGCAGACCAGCGCCGGGGCATCGGGGCCGAAGTGCCGCGCCACCGCCTCGGCCACCGCCGAAAAGACATCGCCCGGGGCCGGGGCCCCGGCTTCGCCGCGGGGCACGGGAAACCCCCCGCCCACGTTGAGCCGGTGCAGCGCCACGCCCGCACGCGCGGCAATCCGCGCCGCCTGCGCCACATGCGCCGCCCAGGCCTGCGGCTCGGTGCACTGGGTGCCGGGGTGGAAGATGAGCGAGGGGCGAAACCCCGCCGCGCCCGCCCGGCGCAGCAATTCGGCCGCCACTTCCGGCGGCGCGCCGAACTTGCCGCCGAAATCGTAGGCCGCGCCGGAGACCGGCAGCTTGAACCGCACCGAGGCCTCGCAGGCCCCGGGCTCCACCGTGGCGGCCAGCCTGTCCAGCTCTTCGCTGCAATCCACCGCAAAGGAGCGCACCCCCCGACGGGCGGCGAAGGCCAGCTCTTCGCGGGAGCGCACCGGGTTGTTGTAATGCAGCGCCGCCTCGGGAAGGAGGCGCCGCAGCAGGCGGATTTCCTCCGGCGAGGCCACATCGAAGGCGCGCACCCCGGCACCGGCCAGGTTGCTCAGCACCGCCTCGTCGGGGTTGGCCTTCACCGCATAGCTGACCAGCCCCGGAAAGCCCTCCAGATAGCGCCGTGCGGTTTCATGCAGCACGCGCGGGGAAAAGAGCCACACCGGCTCCGTCGGCGCCCGCGCCGCGACATAGGCCCCGATGTCGGGCCAGACGGCCTGCGACTGTCTCATGACGGCCTCCCTTTCCGGCACCCCCGCCTGCGGCGGCCGCGGGGCGCGCGCGATGTCTTCTGCCTTTCTTCGATTCAGCCATGAGCCGATGCCGGTTTCACTTGCCAGATCGGGCGATCTGGTTGATTTTTTCGTCAGATTGACGAAACTTTCGGCAGATCGACATGGACAGCCTCGACCAGAAGATCCTCGCCGCCCTCTCGGCCGATGCCCGCACCTCCACCACCCGGCTGGCCCGGCGGCTGGGGGTGGCGCGCTCTACCGTGCAGGCGCGCATCCGGCGGCTGGAGAAGACGGGCACCATCGCCGGCTACACCATCCGGCTGGGGGCCGGCGCCCGCGCCCGGCGCATCCGCGCCACCGTGCTGGTGCAGATCGAGCCGCGCGCCAGCGCCGGCGTGCTGCACCGGCTGCAGACCCTGCCGCAGGTGGAGGCGGCCCACAGCTGCTCGGGGCGCTTCGATCTGGTGCTGCGGCTGGCCTGCGAGACCACCCGCCAGCTTGACGAGGTGCTCGACCGCATCGGCGCCATCCCCGGGGTGCGCGCCTCCGAAAGCCTGATCCACCTCTCCACCCGCTTCGACCGCACGCTCTGAGCGCGGCCCTGCCCCACGTTTTCCGCCTTCCGGGGCGCAGCGGGCTTTCCCTCGCCCGGCCCATTCGCTAGAGGAAGCCGGACGAGGAACAGTGAACGGATCGCCCAGATGCCGATGGAAAAGAAATTCGATGCCGCCCGTGCCGAAGCCCGGATCTACCGCGCCTGGGAAGAGGCCGGCGCCTTCAGGGCCGGCGCCAATGCCCGCCGCGAGGAAACCTTCTGCATCATGATCCCGCCGCCCAACGTGACGGGCAGCCTGCACATGGGCCACGCCTTCAACAACACGCTGCAGGACATCCTCGTGCGCTGGCACCGGATGCGCGGCTTCGACACGCTGTGGCAGCCCGGGCAGGACCACGCCGGCATCGCCACCCAGATGGTGGTGGAGCGCAAGCTGGCCGAAGAGGGGCTGAGCCGGCGCGAGATGGGGCGCGAGAAGTTTCTCGAAAAGGTCTGGGAGTGGAAGGAGCAGTCCGGCGGCACGATCATCAGCCAGCTCAAGCGGCTGGGCGCCTCCTGCGACTGGTCGCGCAACCGCTTCACCATGGACGAGGGTTTCCAGAAGGCGGTGCTGGCGGTTTTCGTGGACATGTTCCACAAGGGGCTGATCTACCGCGGCAAGAGGCTGGTCAACTGGGATCCGCATTTCGAGACCGCGATCTCCGATCTGGAGGTCGAGCAGATCGAGGTGGACGGCCACATGTGGCGGCTGCGCTACCCGCTGGAGGGCGGCGAGACCTACCGCCACCCGGTGGAGTGGGACGAGGACGGCAACCCGGTGGCCTACGAGACCCGCGACTACCTGGTGGTCGCCACCACCCGTCCCGAAACCATGCTGGGCGATACCGGGGTGGCCGTTCACCCCGACGATCCGCGCTACCGGCATCTGATCGGCAAGACGGTGCGCCTGCCGCTGGTGGGCCGCTCCATCCCCATCGTCGCCGACGAATACGCCGACCCCGAAAAGGGCACCGGTGCGGTCAAGATCACGCCCGCGCACGATTTCAACGACTGGGAGGTGGGCCGGCGCACCGGCCTGCCGGCGATCAACGTGATGACCACCCGCGCCGCGATGTTCCTGAAGGGCAACGCCGATTTCCTTGCAGGCGCCGACCCGGAAGAAGCCGCCCGGGTGATCGAGGCGCTCGACGGCGTCGATCGCTACGAGGCGCGCGAATGGATCATCGAGACCGCGCGCCGCGAGGGCTGGCTCGACGGAATCGACGCCGACCGTCACATGGTGCCGCACGGCGACCGCTCCAAGGTGGCGATCGAGCCCTACCTCACCGACCAGTGGTTCGTGGATACCGCGAAAATCGTCCAGCCCGCGATCGACGCGGTCAGGCGCGGCATGGCCCGGCCCGAGGGCTCGACCGAGGGCACGAAGATCCTGCCCGAGCAGGACGCCAAGGTCTATTTCCACTGGCTGGAGAACATCGAGCCGTGGTGCATCTCGCGCCAGCTGTGGTGGGGGCACCAGAT
>WFPZ01000023.1 GCA_015487335.1 Paracoccaceae bacterium | reverse complement strand
GCCCCGCGCCCTCGGGCACCTCGATCTCGCTGGCGATCTCCTTGAGCTTCTTGCGGTCGGCGGCGTTGGTGATCTTGCGGGAAATCCCGCCGCCGCGCGCGGTGTTGGGCATGAGCACGCAGTAGCGGCCGGCAAGGCTGAGGTAGGTGGTAAGCGCCGCGCCCTTGTTGCCGCGCTCCTCCTTGACCACCTGCACCAGCATGATCTGGCGCACCTTGATCACTTCCTGGATCTTGTACTTGCGCGGGCGCACCTTGCGGGGCGGGCGGATTTCCTCTTCGAGGTCGTCTTCGGCGACCGATTCGATGATCTCCGCCTCGGCATCGCCGTCGTCGCCGGGCGCGGCTTCCGCCGCTTCGTCCACCTCGGATTCGGGTTCTTCGGCCGCCTCGGATTCGGGCTCTTCTGCCGCCTCGGCCACGGGCCCGGCGCCTTCCTCGCCGCCCTTTCCGGTTTCGGCTTCGGTCTCGGCCTCTTCCTCGCCGGCGGCCGGGGTCTCTACCGGAGTTTCCGGCACCAGGCAAGCCGAAGAGGTGCCCTCTTCCACCTCCCGGGGCAGGTCCTCCTCGGCTTCGTCAAGCTCGACCACCGCCATGCCGGGGATCTCTTCGGAGCGGGTGACCGCATCCTCCGGAACCGCCTCTTCTGCCCGGGCCTTCGAACGGCCGCGCGAACGCGAGCGGCGCGAACGCGAGGGGCGCGCGCGGCGCTCCTCGTCCTCGGCCTCCTGGGCCTCGGCCAGCGCCTTTTCCTCGGCCAGCAGCGCCTCGCGGTCGGCCACCGGAATCTGGTAGTAGTCGGGGTGGATTTCCGAAAACGCCAGGAAGCCGTGGCGGTTGCCGCCGTAATCGACGAAAGCCGCCTGAAGCGAGGGCTCCACGCGGGTGACCTTGGCGAGATAGATGTTGCCGGCTATCTGACGCTTGTTTTCCGATTCAAAGTCGAACTCCTCGACCTTGTTTCCATCCACCACCACGACGCGGGTCTCTTCCGCGTGGGTGGCGTCGATAAGCATTTTCTTTGCCATGTTGTCTCTGCATGCACCCGGCATCCAGGTCCGGCCCCGGGCGGGGCGGAACTGCGCAAGGGGTGACTTGTTCGGGCGATGGCGGACGCGCGCATACGGGACGGCCCGGCACCAAGCGCCGCCACCCCGATCGTTTCTGTCACTGCGCGCCTCATCGCGTTTCTTCCTCAGGGCGGTTGACCGCCCTCGTTCAAGGCCCGGAGATTCAAGGATGAAGCCGGGCAATCTTCTGGCCGATCGGCCTTCTCGTTCTGTTTCCGGATGTCGCGGCGTTTCCGGCCTGCGGCTCTACCGAAATCAGCGAAACTCTTGCGGGACCACTGCAATCCGTCGAGGTGGCCCGTCTGCACAACATAGGGGCCTTTGCCCCGGATTGACAATGGCGAAAATGAACCGGGCGGTCCGGTCGGGAACGGATCACAGGTAATCGGAGCGCTGCAGCCCGTATTTCGCCATCTTCTCGTTGAGAGTGCGCCGCGGCAGCGAGAGCTCCTCCATCACCGCCACGATCGAGCCCTTGTGCCGGCGCATGGTGTTGTCGATCAGCATCCGTTCGAAGGCTTCCACATATTCCTTGAGCGGCTTGCCCTCGGTGGTCATGGAGGCCTCGGCGACCTCGTCCTCGGCCATCAGCAGCGAGGAGATCGAGCCGCTGCCGCGGCGGTTCTGCAGCACCGCGCGCTCGGCGATGTTGATGAGCTGGCGCACATTGCCCGGCCAGGGCGCCTGCAGCAGCTGCGCCGCCTCCTGGGCCGAAACCTCGGGCGCCTCGCAGCCGTATTCCTCGGCGAACTGCTCGGCATAGCGGTTGAACAGCGTCAGCACGTCTTCGCCGCGGGCACGCAGCGGCGGCAGGGTGATCTTCATCGCCGCCAGCCGGTAGTAGAGATCGGGGCGCAGAACGTCCTCGCAGGTCTTGCCCTGCTCCTGCAGGTTGGAAATGGCGATCAGCCGGGTCTCGGCCGGGCTGCCCTGCTCGTTGATCCAGGTCAGCAGGCGGGCCTGCAGCTTCTGGGACAGCGCCTCGATGTCCTCCAGCACCAGGGTGCCGCCGCGGGCCTGTTCGATGAGCGGCAGCTCTCCCCCCTCCTCCATCGGGCCGAAGAGCCTGGCGGCCAGTTCCTCGGGCTCGTGGGCGGCGCAAGAGACGAGGATGAACTCGCGCCCCGCCTTGGCCCCTACCGCATGCAGGGCATGGGCCACCAGCGTCTTGCCGGTGCCGGTCTCGCCGTCGATCAGCACGTGCCCGTCGGCCTGGCCGAGATCGAGGATGTCCTCGCGCAGCCGTTCCATCACCGGCGAGGAGCCCATCAGCTTCTTCATGATCGTGGTGCCGTCCGACAGCTCGCGCCGCAGCGCCCGGCTGTCCAGCGTCAACCGCCGTTTCTTGGCGGCCTTCTTGGCCAGCTCGGTCATCCGTTCGGGGTTGAAGGGCTTTTCGAGAAAATCGAAGGCGCCCACGCGCATCGCCTCCACCGCCATCGGCACGTCGCCGTGGCCGGTGATCATGATCACCGGCAGCGCGCTGTCCACGCTCATCAGCCGCTTGAGAAGCTGCATCCCGTCCATTCCCGGCATCTTGATGTCGGTGATCACCACGCCGGGCCAGTCCGCCCCCACCACCTTGAGCGCCTCCTCGGCGCTGGCGAAGGTTTCGGTCTCGAACCCCGAGAGCGCCAGCCACTGGCTGATGGACTGGCGCATGTCCCTTTCGTCGTCAACGATCGCGATCTTCATCTCAAGCTATCCACGCATGAAGTCATTCCGCCGCCTCGGCATCGCCTCTCCAGACCGGCAGCCGGATCTCGAACACCGCGCCCCCGGCACGGGCGTTGCGTGCCGACAGCCGGCCTCCGAAATCGTTCACGATACCCGAAGAGATGGCAAGGCCGAGGCCGACCCCGTCGCCCGGCGCCTTGGTGGTGTAGAAGGGCTCGAACAGGTTGTCGAGATCCTTGATGCCATGGCCGTTGTCCCGCACCGACAACAGCGCCGTCTCGCCCGCCGAGATCATGATCTCGATACTGGGCTCGGCGATGTCGCGGGTGGCGTCGATTGCGTTGCGCAGCAGGTTGATGATCACCTGCTCCAGCCGGATCCTGTCGGCCATCACCAGCACCGGCTGGCGCGGCACCGAGCGCGAGATCAGCACGTTGTGGCGCTTGAGCTGCGGCTCCATCATCACCAGCGCCTCGGAGAGCGCATCGCGCATGTCCACCGGCTCCACGGCATCGCCCCCCTTGCGGGCATAGCTCTTGAGTTGACGGGTGATGGCGCCCATGCGCTCGATCAGGTCGTCGATGCGCTGGAAGGAGGAGAGCGCCTCGTCCGGGCGCTTGCGCTGCAACAGCAGCCTGGCGCCGGCCAGGTAGGTCTTCATCGCCGCCAGCGGCTGGTTGAGCTCGTGGCTGACCGCGGCCGACATCTCGCCCAGGGCGGCCAGCTTGGAGGATTGCGCCAGGCTCTGCTCGGCCACCTCGAGGTTCTTTTCCGCCCGCTCGCGTTCGGCGATTTCCCGCTGCAGGGCCTCGTTGAGCTGGCGAAGTTCCGCCGACTCGCGCTGGAAGACCG
>WFPZ01000022.1 GCA_015487335.1 Paracoccaceae bacterium | reverse complement strand
TCGATGCCGTTTTCCACCACCTTGCGGCTTTTCTTCCCGTCGACCGAGACAACAAGCCCGACCCCGCAGGAGGCATGCTCGCTGTCCTCGGTATAGAGGCTGTTCTCGGCCATCCAGCGGCGCCTTTCGGCCTCGGCGCGGGCCCAGTTTTCATCGTATCCGGTCATCTTCTGTCCTCCGCCATGAGTTCGGCGTTCATTCTCGTTCCTGTCGGGCAAGGGTGCGGTGCGCGCCGCAATGTCAGTGTTGCTGCCCTTTCCTCCCTGCCTTGCGGGCCTTGCGCCGGGGGGCGATCCGGCCCCTCGCCCGCCCTATTGTGCCGCCACCTCGGCGCTGGCATCCAGATAGTCCAGCATGGCATCGGCCGCCTCGCGCCCGTCGCGGATCGCCCAGACGACCAGCGATGCGCCGCGCTGGATGTCGCCGCAGGCATAGACGCCCGGAATGCTGGTTTCATGGGTGCGGAAATCGGCCTTGATGGTGCCCCAGCCGGTGGTCTCCAGCTCCGGCGTTTCCCACATCCGAGGCAGGTCCTCGGGGCTGAAGCCCAGCGCCATGATCACCAGGTCGGCCTCTTCCACGTAATCGGAGCCCTCGATCACCTCCGGGCTCTGGCGGCCGGTGGCATCGGGGGCGCCGAGGCGCATCTTCTGCACCACAACGCCGGTTACCCCATCTTCGCCGACAAACCCCCGGGGCGCGGCCAGCCAGACGAATTCGACGCCCTCCTCCTCGGCGTTCTGAACCTCGCGGCGGCTGCCCGGCATGTTGGCGCGGTCGCGGCGGTAGAGGCACTTCACGCTTTCGGCGCCTTGCCGGATGGCGGTGCGCACGCAGTCCATCGCGGTGTCGCCGCCGCCGATCACCACCACCCGCTTGCCCTCGGCGTCGAGCAGCCCGGAGTCGAACTCGGGCACCTCGTCGCCAAAGCCCTTTCGGTTGGAGGCGGTGAGATAGTCGAGCGCCTTGACGACTCCCTTCAGCCCGCTGCCGGGGGCCTGCAGTTCCCTTGATTTGTAAACCCCGGTGGCGATCAGAACCACGTCGTGACGGCCGCGCAGCGCGTCGAAGGAGATATCCTTGCCCACCTCGCAGTTGAGCACGAATTCCACGCCGGATTGTTCGAGCTGCTCGATCCGGCGCATCACGACGTCCTTCTCCAGCTTGAAGCCGGGAATGCCGTAGGTCATCAGCCCGCCGGCGCGGTCGTAGCGGTCATAGACCGTCACCTGCACCCCGGCCCGGCGCAGCCTGTCGGCGGCCGCCAGCCCGCCTGGCCCGGCGCCGATGATCCCGGCGCTTTCGGGGCGTTCGGCAATCGGGGCGAGGGGCCTGACCCAGCCCTTCTCCCATGCGGTGTCGGCTATGTATTTTTCGATGCTGCCAATGGTGACGGTGCCGTGGCCGGCCTGCTCGATCACGCAGTTGCCCTCGCACAGCCGGTCCTGCGGACAGATGCGGCCGCAGATCTCGGGGAAGGTATTGGTGGCCTGGGCCAGCTCGTAGGCCTCCTGCAGGCGACCGGTGGCCGTCATGCGCAGCCAGTCGGGGATGTTGTTGTGCAGCGGGCAGTGGCTCTGGCAGTAGGGCACGCCGCACTGGCTGCAGCGGCTGGCCTGCTCGGCGGCCTTTTCGTCGGAGAACTCGGCATAGATCTCGCGGAAGTCGTCGCTGCGGATGATCGGAGAACGTTTCTCCGGCATTTCCCGCTTCACTTCCACGAAGCGCAACATGGGTTCTCGCGCCATCCCTGGGCCTCCTGACAAACTTCCCGCAATTCCGACCGGAGACACTTCCATAACGAGCCGCGAGAGGAAATAAAAGTCAATCGCACTGACCTATATTGATTTATTTCGCAAGGTGGTTGGGTAATGGGGGTGGGTGGGGCATAAATAAAGGTCAATCATTATGACATTTATTATGCTTTCCTTTGGGAATCCGCGGTTTAGGTTGTGCCTGTGCGAATCGCCGGAAAGATCAGATGACGTTTCTCCAGCTGTTCCTGTTGGCCACGATACAGGGCATTACCGAATTCCTGCCGGTTTCCTCTTCCGGCCATCTCATTCTTCTGCCCAGGCTCACCGGCATGCCGGACCAGGGGCTGGTGGTGGACGTGGCGGTGCATGTGGGCACGCTGGCGGCGGTGATTCTCTATTTCCGCCGAGATGTGGCCCTGGCGATTTCGGGCCTGCCGCGGCTGTTGCGCGGGCAGGTCGATACCCCCGGCGCGCGGCTGGCCTTCCTGCTGGTGATCGCCACGATCCCGGTGGTCGTGATTGGCTTTGTCCTGAAAACGACGGGGCTGGAGGAATCGATGCGCTCGGTGGCGGTGATCGGCTGGGCGATGCTGCTTTTCGGGCTGTTTCTCTACTGGGCCGACCAGCGCGGCGCCACCGTCAAGAAGACCGAGGACTGGACGCTGAAGGATGCCATCGTGATGGGCCTGTGGCAGGCGGTTGCCCTGATACCGGGCACCTCGCGCTCGGGCATCACCATCTCTGCCGCCCGCCTTCTGGGTTATGCCCGCCGGGACGCGGCGCGGATTTCCATGCTGATGTCGATTCCGACGATCACCGCGTCGGGCGTGCTGCTGGGGCTGGACGTGGCCGCAAGCGCCGATGCGGCCGCCGCGCGCGAAGGGGCCATTGCCGCGGGGCTGGCCTTCGTCGCCGCGCTTCTGGCGCTTTCGCTTATGATGCGGCTCTTGCGCAGCGTCAGCTTCACGCCCTACGTGATCTACCGGGTGTTTCTCGGCCTGATCCTGCTGTGGATCGCCTACGCCTGAGAATGCTCAGACCTTCAGCTTCTTCGCCGATTCCCTGATTTCCGCGTATTGCCCCGAGGGCCGGTAGCGCCACAGGTAGGACGGCATGATCACCTCCGGCGCCACCGGGGTGATGCCCAGATCGGGCAGGCCACGGGCCCCTTCGGCGACCACGTTGTCATGGCGCAGCGAGCGCACCTGATCGCGCGTGAGCACGGTGTTTTCCACCAGCCCGAAACTCACGGCCTGCACCGTGTCCAGCACGCCGGCCATCGCCGAGCCCATCCAGAACGGCAGGTTCAGCACAAGGCGGCGCCGGCGGATCTCTTTCAGCACGTCCTGCACCAGCTCGCGCAGCGTGCGGATTTCCGGGCCGCCGAGCTCATAGATGCCGCCACCGGCCTTGCCGGTAAGCCCCATGACGGCGGCCTTGGCGACATCTTCCACATAGACCGGCTGAAAGCGCGTCT
>WFPZ01000021.1 GCA_015487335.1 Paracoccaceae bacterium | reverse complement strand
GCGTGCCCAGCGCGGCGAAGGCTTCCAGACGCGGTTTCGTCACCAGTGCCTTGTGCGTGACATCCAGCGGCATCACCGTGAGGGGAACGCCTGATCCGAACACGATCTCGGCTGCTTCGGGATCGACGTAGATGTTGAACTCGGCCGCCGGGGTGATGTTCCCCACCTCGAAATAGGCCCCGCCCATGAGCACGATTTCGCGCACCCGGCCCGCAATGTCGGGGGCGCGGGCGAAGGCGGTGGCGATATTGGTGAGCGGCCCTAGCGGGCACAGGGTGATCTCGCCCTCGGGGGCGGCGCGCAGCGTGTCGATGAGGAAATCCACCGCATGCGCGCGCTGCAGCGGCATCCGGGGCTCGGGCAGGACGACACCGTCAAGGCCCGTCTTGCCGTGCACATGTTCGGCGGTGACCAGCCGGCGCTTGAGGGGGGCCTCGCAGCCGGCGAATACCGGAACATCAGCCTTGCCCGCCAGCTCGCAGACGATGCGGGCGTTTTTCGACGTCAGCGCCAGCGGCACGTTGCCGGCCACCGCGGTGATGCCGAGCACCTCCAGCTCTTCGGGGCTGGCCAGCGCCAGGAGGATCGCCACCGCATCGTCCTGGCCGGGGTCGGTATCGATGATGATCTTGCGCGCCATGGCGGCTTTCTATCCCCTTCCACGCCGCTTCGCCAGCCGAAAGCTGCGCGCTCAGCACTTGCGAAACAGCGAGGTCTGGAACTTCTGGATGTTGCCGGCCGGGGTGTGGTGATCGTGGCGGCGGGCCTGAAACGGGGTGAACTGCCCCGGTGCGTGGCGCTCCAGCTCGGCCGCCAGCTCTTGCGGTGCATAGCGCTGCACCGGCAGGCCCGAGCATCTCTCGGGTCCGTCATCGGCGAAGGTGGAGATCAGCGCCAGCCCGCCCGGGGCCAATGCCTGCGCCATGCGCGTCACATAGGCCGCGCGGTCGGCGGCATCGCCAAGAAAGTGAAACACCGCCCGGTCGTGCCACAGGGCATATGTCCGGTCGGGTTCCCATGCGGTGACATCGGCGGCGATCCAGGACACCTCTTCGCCGCGGGCGCCCATCCGGGCACGGTTGTGCTCCAGCGCCTGTTTCGAGAGGTCCAGCACCGTCACCGGGCCGAAGCCTTCCTCCAGGAGGGCTTCGGCCAGCCGTGAGGTGCCGCCGCCTACGTCGATCACCGCCTGTCCGGGGGCGAGGCGGGCGCGGATGATCTCCAGCGCCAGTGCCGGGACGTCCTCATGCCAGGTGAGCGCATTGTCCTCGCGCCCGGCATAGACCTTGTCCCAGTGTTCGGCGGAATGGCTCATGGGGTGTCCTTTCTGGATGGTCGGCCCCGGCGGGCGGATGCAGGAACATCTGCCGCCGGGGCCGGGAACGCGGCTGGGAGGAAGGTTCAGCCGTCGAAATCAACCTCTTCGATGAGCCGCAGCGCTGTGGGGCGCAGGCGGGCCAGATCCATCAGGTTCACGTTGTCGGGGGTGAAGCTGCCCCAGCTGGCCACCAGTTCGGAGGGCTTGCTGCCCGGCGCGACCGGATATTCGAAATTGGCTTCGGCATAGATTTCCTGCGCTTCGGGAGAGGTCAGGAACTCCATGAACTTCAGGGCCTCTTCCCGGTTGGGCGCGTATTTCGTCATCGCCATGCCCGAGATGTTCACATGCGTGCCGCCACCCTCGAACACGGGGAAGTCGAGGCGCACGGCCTCGGCCCATTCGCGCTGGTCGGGGTTGGTGAGCATCTTGCCCATGTAGTAGGTGTAGCCCAGCGCGATGTCGCACTGGCCGGCCCAGATCGCCTTGACCTGGGCGCGGTCATTGCCCTGGGGCTTGCGCGCCAGGTTGGCCTTCAGCCCCTTGAGCCACTCGCGCGCCCCCTCTTCGCCAAGGTGGTAGATCGCCGCTGCGGTCAGCGCCACGTTATAGGGATGCAGCCCCGAGCGGGTGCAGATCCGGCCCTTCCATTTCGGATCGGCGAGGTCTTCATAGGTGGTCACCTCGCCCGGCGCCACGCGCTCCTTGCTGGCATAGACGATACGCGCACGCGTCGTCAGCCCGAACCACTGGTTGCCCGGATCGCGGAAATCGGAGGGGATGTTGGCCTCGATGAGCTCCGATTCGACCGGCTGGGTCACGCCGGCATCCACCGCCTTGGCCAGGCGCGCCACATCGACCGTGAGGATGACATCCGCCGGCGAACGCTTGCCCTCGGCCTTCAGCCGCTCGACCAGGCCCTTGTCGATATAGGCCACGTTGACGGGGATGCCGGTCTCTTCGGTGAAGGCATCGATCAGCGGCTGGATGAGCTCGGGCTGGCGGTAGGAATAGACGTTGACCTCTTGCGCCGCGACCGGAAGGGCCATGGCCGCTGCCAGGGTCACGGCGGTCAGCGAGATGCGAATCGTCATGGATGTCTCCTGCTTGCGAATGATTTGCACGGGCACCGTTTAATCCGACAAAAATAGTCAGGTCAATACCAGATCAAATCACTCAGGTAATTTTTCCGCCCGCTTTGCCGCCTCCCAAAGCGCATCCATCTCGGCCAGGTCGGACTCTTCCGGCCGCTTGCCCCGTGCTTCAAGAGCATCTTCCACAGCCTTGAAACGACGTGTGAATTTCGCGTTTGCATGGCGAAGGGCGGCTTCCGGATCGACCCCGAGGTGCCGGGCCAGATTGGCGAGCGCGAACAGCAGGTCCCCGAATTCCTCGAAAAGTTCCCGGGGCGTCAGCTTGTCGCGGGCTTCGGTCAGTTCGCCCGCCTCCTCGATGATCTTGTCAAGCACCTGCTCGGTGGAGGGCCAGTCGAATCCCACCCGCGCGGCGCGCTTTTGCAGCTTCACCGCCCGCGTCAGGGCCGGCAGGGCGGCTGCCACGCCCTCGAGCGCCCCGTCCTGGGCCCTGCCGGCCCGTTCGGCGGCCTTGATCCGCTCCCAGTCGGCGCTCTGCCGGGCGGCGCTCTTGTCGCGGCTTTCGTTGCCGAACACATGCGGATGGCGGGCCACCATCTTGTCGGAAACCGCATTGGCAACGCTGTCGAAATCGAACAGCCCTGCCTCGGCCCCCATCTGCGCGTGATAGACCACCTGCAGCAGCAGATCGCCCAGCTCCCCCTCCAGCTCGTCCCAGGCGCCCCGCTCGATGGCGTCGGCCACCTCGTAGGCCTCCTCTATGGTGTAGGGGGCGATGGAAGCGAAATCCTGCTCGATGTCCCATGGGCAGCCTGTCTCGGGGTCGCGCAGGCGGCGCATGATCTCCAGCAGCCGGGGCAGGCCGCCGGCCGGGTCGTGCACGAGATCGTCCGGTGAATTGGTCATTGCGGGAAATCCGGCTTTGGTGAAGGGTAGGGCGGTTATCGCAGGAAGCGCGAAGGGAAGT
>WFPZ01000020.1 GCA_015487335.1 Paracoccaceae bacterium | reverse complement strand
CCCCGAGACGGAAGGCCGCCCCCGCCCGCCGGAAGACGCCCGCCCGCCGCGCCTGCCCGAGCTGCGCGCGGATGCGCCCCTGCCGGGCACGAAGCAGATCCTCGACGAGCAGGGCCCCGAGGCCCTGGCCGAGTGGATGTCCGCGCAGCGGCGCCTGCTCATCACCGACACCACCATGCGCGACGGCCACCAGAGCCTGCTGGCCACGCGGATGCGCTCGATCGACATGATCACCGCCGCCCCCGCCTATGCCGCCAACCTGCCGGGGCTGTTCTCGGTGGAGTGCTGGGGCGGAGCCACCTTCGACGTGGCCTACCGCTTCCTGCAGGAATGCCCCTGGCAGCGGCTGCGCGACCTGCGCGCGCGGATGCCGAACCTGCTTGTCCAGATGCTGCTGCGCGCCTCCAACGCGGTGGGCTACACCAACTACCCCGACAACGTGGTGCAGGCCTTCGTGAGGCAGGCCGCCGAGACCGGGGTGGACGTCTTCCGCGTGTTCGACAGCCTCAACTGGGTCGAGAACATGCGCGTGGCCATGGACGCGGTGATCGAGGCCGGCAAGGTCTGCGAGGGCACGATCTGCTACACCGGCGACATCTTCGACCCGGACCGCGCCAAGTACGACCTGAAATACTACGTGGGCATGGGCAAGGCGCTGCGCGATGCCGGCGCCCACGTGCTGGGGCTCAAGGACATGGCCGGGCTGCTGAAACCCGCCCAGGCGCGCGCCCTGATCAAGGCGCTGAAGGAGGAGGTGGGCCTGCCGATCCACTTCCACACCCATGACACCTCGGGCATCGCCGGGGCCACGGTTCTGGCCGCGGCCGAAGCGGGGGTGGATGCGGTGGACGCGGCGATGGACGCCTTTTCGGGCGGCACCTCGCAGCCCTGCCTGGGCTCCATCGTCGAGGCGCTGCGCCACACCGAACGCGACACCGGGCTGGACATCTCCGCCATCCG
The DNA here is from genome assembly GCA_015487335.1 of Paracoccaceae bacterium. Lineage (GTDB taxonomy): Bacteria > Pseudomonadota > Alphaproteobacteria > Rhodobacterales > Rhodobacteraceae > S012-89. Next base: position 1,427 of record WFPZ01000020.1, on the reverse strand, counting down.
CGAGATCTCCAACTACTGGGAAGCGGTGCGCGCCCAGTATGCCGCCTTCGAGGCGGGGCTGATGGCGCCGGCCTCGGAGGTTTATCTGCACGAGATGCCGGGCGGGCAGTTCACCAACCTCAAGGCCCAGGCCCGCTCGCTGGGGCTGGAAGAGCGCTGGCACGAGGTCGCCCAGGCCTATGCGGACGCCAACGCCATGTTCGGCGACATCGTGAAGGTGACGCCCTCTTCCAAGGTGGTGGGCGACATGGCGCTGATGATGGTCAGCCAGGGGCTGACCCGCGAACAGGTGGAAGACCCGGAGGTCGAGGTCGTCTTCCCCGATTCGGTCATCGACATGCTGCGCGGCAACCTCGGCCAGCCTCCGGGCGGCTGGCCCGAGGCGATCGTGAAGAAGGCGCTCAAGGGGGAACGCCCCATGAGCGAACGCCCCGGCGCGCAGCTGCCGCCGGTCGATCTGGAGGCCGCCCGGCGCGAGGTTTCGGAAAAGCTCGGCGGAGAGGAGATCGACGACGAAGACCTCAACGGCTACCTGATGTATCCCAAGGTGTTCGTCGAATACATGGAGCGTCACAAGATCTACGGCCCCGTGCGCACCCTGCCCACGCGCACCTTCTTCTACGGCATGCAGCCGGGCGAGGAGATCAGCGCCGAGATCGACCCCGGCAAGACGCTGGAAATCCGCTGCCAGGCGGTGGGCGACACCAACGACGTGGGCGAGGCCAAGGTCTTCTTCGAGCTCAACGGCCAGCCGCGGGTGATCCGGGTTGCCAACCGGCGCGTCAAGTCCACCGCCGCAGCGCGCCCCAAGGCCGAGGACGGCAACCCCGCCCATATCGGCGCGCCGATGCCCGGGGTCGTGGCCTCGGTGGCGGTCAGCGCCGGGCAGAAGGTGAAGCAGGGCGACCTGCTGGTCACGCTGGAGGCCATGAAGATGGAAACCGGCCTGCACGCCGAGCGCGACGGGGTGATCCGGGCGGTGCACGTCACCCCCGGCGCCCAGATCGACGCCAAGGACCTGCTGGTGGAGATGGAATAGCCGCGCTTGGGCCAGGCTTCCCTCGACAACGCGCCGCATTGCGCTACTCTCGCCGGCAGCGCGCAATCAGCCGAGGAGCTGCCATGATCACCGTCACCCCCTTCTATGCCGGGCTTCTGGCCCTCTTGTTCATCGCCCTGAGCCTGCGGGTCATCGGCGCACGACGCGAACTCGGCGTCTCGGTGGGCGACGGCGGCGAGAGGCTGGTGATCAAGCGCATGCGCACCCAGGCCAATTGCGCCGAATACGCGCCCTTGGGGATCATCCTGCTGGCACTGGCAGAGCTGCAGGCGATGCCGGTGTGGTCCCTGCACGTGCTGGGGTTGACGCTGCTGGGCGGGCGGGTGCTGCACGCCTATGGCTTCGGCTCCACCCCGCAGGTGATCTG
>WFPZ01000019.1 GCA_015487335.1 Paracoccaceae bacterium | reverse complement strand
TGGAAAACGAAATCCTGTCCGGCGGGGGAAGAGGCTGGCAAAGAGGCGTGGGCGATTGCACGTTCATGCGGAAAGACTGGCGGCTTGCCGGGCGGAAATCAAGCCTGCCGTGCATGCGCGCCCAAATCCCCCTCGCCCAGTGCGGGAAATCCACATGCCCTCGTACAGTGAGAATGCCTCACAGCCCCTTCGCCATGGCAATGGTGCCATGGCGAGATACTGGTAGTCTGCCTGCTGTGGTGGCAGGCGAGGTCCGGGTGTCAGTTGTTCTGCTTCTTCTTGCCCACCATCGGCACCAGCGTGCTGACGGCGGCGGAGGCGATGAGAAGGCCGGCAAGGATCGTGGCCCAGGTCAGGGAGGTGAAGAAGGTGAACCCGAAGACCCAGGGCGAGGCGACGAGCCACAGACCCAGCACCACGTTCACCCATTCTTCCCACATCCGGAAGGCGAACTGTGCGGCCAGGGCGAACACGACGATGGCGCCGCCCACGATCCACAGGTTCCAGGTGGCCAGGGCCGACAGGCTTTCGCCGGCCGCGCCCGCCGGGGGCTGCATGACCCAAGGCGAGATGAACACCCAGGCGCCGAGCACGAGATTCAACCAGTCTTGCCATTTCACTTTCATAGCGTCTCTCCCATGAACTGATGGCTCCACATCACCTGCGTGAAGCCGGGGTGACGATCGGTCCGGACTTTTTCCGTCTGGCCTTTCCTCCTTTCCGTCGGAACCGAACGAGGAATACATCATTTCAGATGGCGACGTCCTGGCATGGATTCAACAACATGCAGCGGCCCGGCGGCAATGATGCAGGTCAAATTGACGGAGGAGAGGCATTGCCCGGGGCCAACTGCCCATTGATCTTCCCGGCCATGGCGGAAATACTCGCCACGTTCCGGGGCCTGCCAACGGCCCGGTCGTCAGAGCTTCAACCTCGTCTCGAAAGCCAGGACTGCCCATGCCAACGCGCTCCCTTCCCCTTTTCGCCGTCCTGATCGACGCCGACAACATCCCCGCGAAATACGCCGAGCCGATCCTCAAGGAGATCACCTCGTTCGGCGAGCCGGCGCTGCGGCGCGTCTACGGGGACTGGTCGCGCGGCGGGCTCAAGGCGTGGTCCGAGAAGGTGCGTGCCCTGGGACTGATCGCCTATCAGGAGACCTCCAACACCAAGGGCAAGAATGCTTCCGACATCGGGCTGGTGATTGACGCCATGGACATCCTGCACTCGGGCCGTTTCGACGGCTTCGTGCTGGTCTCCTCGGACAGTGATTTCACCCGCCTGGCGGCGCGTATCCGCGAAAACGGGCTGGAAGTGATCGGTATCGGCGAACGCAAGACGCCGGAATCCCTGCGCAACGTCTGCAACCGGTTCATCTTTCTGGAAAACATCGTGGAAGAGGCCGAACCGGCGGCACGCGGCAGGGCCGTGGCGAAGCCCGACAAGCTGCCGCCCGAAAAGGCCGCGCCGCTGATCATCGCGGCGATGGAGAAGGTGGACCAGGAGGGCGAGTGGTATCAGCTCGGCCAGCTTGGCCAGACGATCCTGGCCGAACACCCCGATTTCGACACCCGCACCTACGGCTTCAGGAAGCTGTCCGATCTGGTGCGCCAGCTCAAGCGCTTCGAAACCCGCCGGCAGGGCAACGTGCTGGAGGTGCGCAGGCTCGATTAGGGTGCTTCAGGCGCCGTAGCGGGCCATGAACATCTCGACCGCGCCGCGGGCGATGCGGGCCTTTTCGGCCTCGGAAAATTCGCTCTGGATGCCGAAGATGTATTTCTGGAAAAGCTCGGCCTTGCACAGCTCGATGAACTGGTGCGCGGCAAGCGTGGTGTCCTCGATGCGCAGTTCGCCGCGGTGCGTGGCCTCGTCGAGGTAGGCGACAAGGGTTTCTTCAGCCACCCGGGTACCGGAGTTGTAGAAATCGCGCCCCAGTTCGGGAAAGCGGTCGGATTCGGCCAGGCAGATGCGGAAGATGCGCAGCGCGAAGCGCGAGGTGAAGAAGCGGATCATGTGATCGGCGGCGGCGCGCAGCACCTGCGGGGCGGGGGCAGTGGTGTCGATGCTGGCGGTGGCCTCGCTGGCCTGGCGCTCGCATTCGGCGCGGGCAACCTCGGTGAACAGGCGGCGCTTGTCGGGGAAGTAGCTGTAGAGCGTGGCCTTCGAGACACCGGCGGCGCGTGCGATGGCATCGACGCTGGCGCCCTCGAAACCGTCATCCAGGAACACCTGCCGCGCACCGGCCAGCACCTGGTCGAACTTGCGGCCCTTCCGGACCGTTTCGCTTTCGCCGCCTTCTTCCATCCGTCGCCCGCCCTTGCAGGGGGCTACGATAAACCAGGCGGTTCAGATGCGGCAAGCCGATTGCATGAATTGCCGCAGGTTCCGTTTCACGTTGAACTTGCCGGCATTTGCAATAACCTTCACGTGAATTCGCAACGGAGCAGGCCATGATACCCGGAGTTACATCACGCAAGCGGTTTTCCGACCTTACCGAACAGGAAGTGCTGGCGCTGGCCATCTCCTCCGAGGAGGACGACGCCCGCATCTACCGCCAGTATGCGGAGATGCTGCGCAAGGACTACCCGGCTTCGGCCAAGGTCTTCGACGGCATGGCCGAGGAAGAGGACGAGCACCGCCGCCGTCTGATCGAGCTGCACAAGAAGCGCTTCGGCGAGGTGATTCCGCTGATCCGGCGCGAGCACGTCTCGGGCTTCTACGCCCGCCGGCCGG
>WFPZ01000018.1 GCA_015487335.1 Paracoccaceae bacterium | reverse complement strand
CTATATCGGGCTGGAGGCCGCCGCGGTGGCGGCGCGAAAGGGGCTGCAGGTGGTGCTGGTAGAGGCCGCCGAGCGCATATTGCAGCGGGTCGCCAGCGCCGAGACGGCCGCCTTCATACGGGAGGTGCATCTGCGCGAAGGGGTGGATATTCGCGAGGGCACCGGGCTGGAGCGGTTGGAGGGCGAAGGCCGGGTGCAGGCCGCGAAGCTTGCCGACGGAACGCGGCTGGAGGTGGATTTCGTCATCGTCGGCATCGGCGTGGAGCCGGACGTGCGCCTGGCCAGGGCGGCCGGGCTGAAGATCGACAACGGAATCGCCGTGGATGCGCAGGGGCGCAGCTCGGACCCGGAGATCTGGGCCGCGGGGGATTGCGCCTCCTTTCCCTGGCGCGGAGGGCGGCTGCGGCTGGAGAGCGTGGGCAACGCCATCGACATGGGCGAGCTGGTGGCGCTCAACATGCTGGGGGCGGGCAGGAGCTACGAGGCAAAGCCGTGGTTCTGGTCCGACCAGTACGACATGAAGCTGCAGATCGCCGGGCTGAACACCGGCTACGAGCGGGTGGTGAGCCGCCCGGGCGAACAGCCGGACGCGGCCTCTTTCTGGTATTTCCGGGGAAAGGAACTTCTGGCGGTGGACGCCATCAACGATCCGCGCGCCTACATGGTGGGCAAGCGGCTGGTGGAGGCGGGCAGATCGCCCGCGCCGGAGGCCGTGGCCGATCCGGGCACCGATCTCAAGACGCTGCTGCGAGGCTGATGCGGATCATCTCGGGAAAATGGCGGGGGCTGCGGCTGGCCCCGGTGGGAAAGGGCGACGCGGGCGCGCATCTGCGCCCCACCTCCGACCGGGTGCGCGAAAGCATCTTCAACCTGCTTGGCAGCGGCGCCCATGGCGACCCGATCGGCGGCGCCCGGGTGCTGGACCTCTTCGCCGGCACAGGTGCGCTCGGGCTGGAGGCGCTGTCGCGCGGGGCGCGCCATGTCACCTTCGTGGACGAAGGCGCGAAGGCACGGGCGCTGATCCGCCGCAACATCGAACTGTGCCGGGCCGGCGGCGAAGCAAAACTGTTTCGCCGCGACGCCACGCGGCTGGGCGAAAACCGGGCAGAGCCGTTCTCGCTGGTGTTTCTCGACCCGCCCTATGGCAAGGGCCTTGGCGAGCGGGCGCTGTCCGCGGCGCTGTCCGGGGGATGGCTTGCGCAGGAGGCGCTGATCGTCTGGGAAGAGGGGGCGGAAATGGCCGCGCCTGCGGGTTTCAGGCGGCTGGATCATCGGCGCTATGGCGATACCCACGTGCATCTGCTGTGCGCATCGGCAGCATGAGAACGCCATGCCTGCCGCGGGCGTGTATCCGGAGGAAAGAGGTGCTCACTCCCAGGTGGGGTGAAACCTGCCCGCCGGTGAGAGGGTGAAGATTTCCGCACCGTCCGCGGTAACCCCGACCGAATGCTCGTACTGGGCGGAAAGGGACTTGTCGCGCGTCACGGCCGTCCAGTCGTCGGCCAGCACCTTGGTTTCCGGGCGGCCGAGGTTGACCATCGGCTCGATGGTGAAGAACATCCCCTCTTCCAGCACCGCGCCGGTGCCGGGGCGGCCATAGTGCAGCACGTTGGGCGGGGCGTGGAACACCCGGCCCAGCCCGTGGCCGCAGAAATCGCGCACCACGCTCATGCGGTGGCTTTCCACGAAGCGCTGGATGGCGGCGCCGATGTCGCCGAAGGTGTTGCCCGGCTTCACCGCCTCGATGCCCACCATCAGCGCGTCATGGGTGACCTGCATCAGACGCTCGGCCTTTCGCGACGGCTTGCCGGCCACGTACATCCGCGAGGTATCTCCATACCAGCCATCGACGATCACGGTGACGTCGATGTTGAGGATGTCGCCCTCCTTCAGCTTCTTGGGTCCGGGAATGCCGTGGCAGACCACGTGGTTGACCGAGATGCAGCTGGCGTGCCGGTAGCCCTTGTAGCCGATGGTGGCGGATTTGGCGCCCGCCGCCTCGACCTTGTTGGTGATGATCTCGTCCAGCCGCTCGGTGGTGGTGCCGGGCACCACGTGCTCGATCATTTCGTCCAGAATCTGCGCGGCCACCCGGCCGGCCTTGCGCATGCCCTCGAAATCCGCCTCTTCATAGACGCGGATGCCGTCTTTCGTGACCCGGCCCTTGTTGCGTTCCTTCAACTCGGTCTCCAACCTCTTCGGCTCACGCCCCTACATAAGTGACACCACCCTCAAGCGCCAGAGCCGCGCTGAAATACCGGCTCGATCGGAGCGCCCAGACGAACGCCTTCGGTGCTGATGTCGGCAGCGTAGCACAGCGCCTCGACGCCGGCCTTGCGCGCGGCCCCGAAGGCCTCGGCATAGGCCGGGTCGATATCGGCGGCAAGCGCGAAGCGCGTGCAGTCGGTGCGCTGCACGAGGTAGAGCATCACCGCGCGATGACCCTCGCGCACCATGGCGGCCAGTTCGGCCAGGTGGCGGGCGCCGCGGGCGGTGACGCTGTCGGGAAATTCGGCCAGGCCCGGCTGGCGTGCCAGATGAACGTTCTTCACCTCGACATAGGCGTCGGGCAGGCCCGGCTCGGACAGCAGGAAATCGACCCGGCTCTTCTCGCCATAGCGCACCTCGGGGCGCACCGTGCCATAGGCGGCAAGCGGCGTTATGGCGCGGGCGGCAAGCGCCTCCTTCACCACCTTGTTGGGCACCGCGGTGTCGATTCCGGCCCAGTGGCCGCCGGGCAGCTCCACCAGCCGCCAGGCAAATTTCAGCTTGCGCTTCGGGTCGTCGTTGGGCTCCAGCCAGACCCTGGTTCCGGGGGCGTTCAGCCCGGTCATGGCGCCGGGGTTGGCGCAATGGGCCGTGACCTCGCGCCCGTCATCCAGACGCACATCGGCGAGGAAACGCTTGTACCGGCGGATCAGACGGCCGGGGACGAGAGGGGTTTGAAAGCGCATGACCCGAGGCCTATACCGCAAGAGCGAGCGCTGCAAGGAGACCGCCCATGCCCAACCCCACGGCCGCCATGCTGGTGATCGGCGACGAGATACTCTCCGGCCGCACCCGCGATTCGAACATCCATCATCTGGCCGACGAGCTGACCCGTGCCGGGATCGACCTCAAGGAGGCGCGGATCGTGGGCGATGACGCCGAGGCCATCGTGGATGCCGTCAACGCGCTGCGCAAAGCCTACGACATGGTGTTCACTTCGGGCGGCATCGGCCCCACCCATGACGACATCACCGCCGACGCCATCGCCCGTGCCTTCGGGGTGGGCATCGGCGTGCGCGACGACGCCCGGCGCATCCTCGAGGAGCGCTACGCGAACACCGGGCAGGCGCTCAACGAATCGCGGTTGCGCATGGCGCGCATTCCCGAAGGGGCGGAACTGATCGAAAACCCCGTCTCGGGGGCCCCGGGATTTTCCATCGGCAACGTGCATGTGATGGCCGGGGTGCCGGTTGTCTTTCAGGCGATGGTCGCCTCGGTGCTGTCGAAGATCGCCGGCGGAACGCCGCTGCTGAGCCAGAGCTACCGGATCGACCGGCCCGAGGGCGACATCGCCGGGCCGCTGGCGGAACTGGCGGCGGAATTTCCCGACCTCTCCATCGGCTCATACCCGTTTCAGCACCAGGGCGCGCTGGG
>WFPZ01000017.1 GCA_015487335.1 Paracoccaceae bacterium | reverse complement strand
CTAGGATGAGGGGGCCGATTCTGCGTCGGCAAGAGGGATACGGGGTGCTGTGCGATGTTCAGGCCTGCTTCGCTTCTGGCGATGCTGCTCGTGGCGCTGCCCGCATGGGGGCAGGAGCTTTCGGGCCGCATGCGCTTTTCCGATGCCGACACGCTGAGGGTCGGCGGCGCTCTTGTGCGGCTGTTCGGCATCGACGCCCCCGAGCAGGACCAGACCTGCACCGCCAGCGACGGCACGCCCTGGCCCTGCGGCGCCTGGGCCACCGACCGGGCGCGCGCCCTGTTCGAGGGCCGCACCGCCCGTTGCCGCCGCCTCGACACCGACAGATACGGCCGCGCCGTGGCGCGCTGTCTTGCCGGCGGGGCGGATATCGCCGAGGTGCTGGTGCGCGAGGGCGTCGCCACCGCCTACCGCCGCTATTCCCGCCGCTACGTGGCGGTGGAAAAGGAGGCCGCGCTGGCCGGCCGGGGGATATGGTCGGGCAGCATGGAAAGCCCCGAAAGCTTCCGCGCCGCCCGCCGCCCGCCGCCGCAGGCGGCCCCCGGGCAATGCCTGATCAAGGGCAACATCTCGCGCAACGGCAGGATCTACCACCTGCCGGGCCAGCGCGACTACGACAGGACCCGCATCGACCCGGCACGGGGCGAGCGCTGGTTCTGCACCGAGGCCGAGGCCCGCGCCGCCGGCTGGCGCAGGGCGCAGCGCTGAGCCGGCGGCCTTCTAGGCGTCCTCGGGCCTGCCGCCTTCCGTCCCGGCGCCGTCGTCCGTTCCGTCTTCGCCCGGCCCTTCCACCTGGGCCTGGAAGCGCTCGAAAAACTGGTCGGCCATCTTGCGGGCGAAACCGGCGATCAGGCGGTTGCCCAGCTGGGCGATCTTGCCGCCCACCTTGGCCTGCACGGTGTAGCTCAGCTCGGTGCCGCCGCCCTCTGCGTCGGCCAGTCTCACGTCCGCTGACCCCTTGGCGAAGCCCGCCACCCCGCCCGAGCCCTCGCCGGTGATCGTGTAGCTCTCGCCCGGCACCACGTCGGAGAGCGTCACCTTGCCCCTGAAGGTGGCCCGCACCGGCCCGATCTTCTGCCTGACCACCGCCTCGAATCCCTCTTCGGGGGTGCCGGTCAGCTCTTCGCAGCCGGGGATGCAGGCCTTCAGGGTTTCGGCGTCGTTGAGCTTCTCCCAGACGGTGCTGCGCTCGGCGGCAATGGTGCGGTTGCCCTCCAGTTCCATCGATTCCTCCCTGCAATGGCCGGCATGAGCCATTTCAATAGCCCGATCCGCCCCGGGGCGAAAGCCGTTGACGAAGCCCAGCGGCCGCGGCGGTTCAGTCGATCCGGTAGGGCAGGGTGGCGCGAACGGAATGGTCCACGCTCAGCCGCCGTTCCAGCGGCGGCACCGAGCGCTGGTGGCAGTCGCGGCGCTCGCAGATCCGGCAGGAGATGCCGATCGGCTCGAAGGCGCGGGGGTTGGTCAGATCCATGTCGTCGGCATAGACCAGATCGGCGGCGTGGCGGATCTCGCAGCCCAGCCCGATGGCGAAGCGGCGCACCGGGGCGGTGAAGGAGCCGCCCGGCTTGGAGACGTCGCGCGCCAGGCAGAAATAGCGCGCCCCGTCGGGGGTTTCGGCCAGCTGGCGCAGAAAGCGGCCGGGGGTCTCGAAGGCGCGGTGCACGTTCCACAGCGGGCAGGCGCCGCCGAAGCGGGCGAACTGCAGCCGCGTGGCCGAGTGGCGCTTGGTGATGGTGCCGGCCTGGTCGACCCGGACGAAGAAGAACGGAATCCCCTTGGCGCCGGGGCGCTGCAGGGTGGACAGCCGGTGCGCCACCTGTTCGATCGAGGCGCCGAAGATGACGCTCAGGCGCTCCAGGTCGTGGCGGGTTTCGCGGGCCGCTTCGAGAAAGGCCTGGTAGGGCAGCAGGGCCGCCCCCGCAAAGTAGTTGGCCAGCCCGATCTTGGCGATGGCGCGGGCCTCTTCCGTCTGGAAGCGGGCCAGGTCGAGGGTGGCCTCCAGCAGATCGTCCTGGGTCAGCAGCGCCACCTGGTGCAGCAGCTGGAAGCGCCGGGTGGCGGGGGCGGCATAGCGCGACAGCGAAAGCTTCCGTCGCGCGGCATCAAAGCGGCGCAGCTCGGGCTGCACGGCCAGCTCCTCGTGGACCCCGAGCCGTTTCAGCACCCGCAGGGCGGCCTCTTCCGGGTCGATCCGGCCGCGGCCCGTCTGGGCGAAATGCTCGGCCGCGCGGTCCACCGCGTCGATGTAGTTGTCGCAGTAGTGGAAGAAGTCGCGCACCTCTTCCCAGGGCGAGGGCTGCACCGCGCTGCCTTCGCGCCCCAGCGCCTCGTCGAGCGAGGCCAGCCGTTCCTGGCTCTGGCGGTAGGCGCGGTGCAGCTCCAGGAAGGCGCGCGCCAGGGCCGGGGCGTTGGAGGCGGCAAGCCGCAGGTCGGCCAGCGGCGGGGCGGCATCGGCAAAGACCGGGTCGGCCAGCGCCTCGCGCATGTCCGAGACGAGCCGCTCGGCATCGCCGGTGGACAGTTCCGTGACATCGAAGCCGAACTCCTGCGCCAGCGCCAGCACCACCGTGGCGCTGACCGGGCGGTTGTTGTTTTCCATCTGGTTGAGATAGGGCAGCGAGACGCCCAGCTTCTCGGCGAAGGCCTTCTGGGTGAGGCCCAGCCGGGTGCGGATTTCGCGCAGTTTGGCGCCGGCATAGAGTTTCTGGTTGGCCATCCGGGTGCCTTTGCAGTTTTGCGGCTTCAGGGATAACCTTTGCAAAGGCTATCGGGCAATGCCCTTCTGCCTCTCGCGCGCGATCACCAGAAGGATCGACGCCAGCGAAAGCGCCAGCACGATCGCCATGATCCACAGCAGCGGAAAGGCGCCGCTTTCGGGGCTCAGCAGGCTGCCGGCCAGCGCCGAGAGCGCCGCGCCGCCGCCGATCATGATCGCCCCGCCCAGCCCCGAGGCCGAGCCCGCCAGCTGCGGACGCACCGACAGCATCCCCGAGTTGGCGTTGGGCAGCACCATGCCGTTACCGAGCCCGACCAGGACCATCGCCCCGAAGAACACCGCCGCCGAGCCCAGCCCCGCCTCGAACAGCGCCAGTGCCGCCGCCCCGCCGGCCAGCGAGACGCCCGCCCCCCACAGGATCATCCGGTTGATTCCCAGCCGCATCGAGTAGCGCCCCGAAAGGAAGTTGCCCGCCATGTAGCCCACCGCCGGGGCGCCGAAGAAATAGCCCAGCGTCGAGGGCGACATGCCAAAGACGGTGGCGCCCACGAAGGGCGCGCCGCCGAGATAGGCGAAGAAGGCCCCCGAGGCGAAGGCCGCCGCCATGCAGTAGCCCCAGAACCGCGGCGACATCAGCAGTTCGGGGTATTCGCGCAGCTGCTGGCCGAAGCTGGCGGCCCGGCGGGCGTTGGTTTCGCCCAGGTCGCGCCAGATCAGCCAGAAGGCGGCGCCGCCGGCGAGGAAGAGCGCCCAGAAGTTCGCCTTCCAGCCGAAGGCCTCGTCGAGCGCGCCGCCGATTGCCGGGCTGATCATCGGGACAAGCGACATGCCCATGGTGACATAGCCGATCATCGAGGCGGCCTGTTCGGCGGGCACCATGTCGCGCACCACGGCGCGCGAAAGCACCATCGCCACCACCACCGCCGCCTGTCCCATGCGGAACAGCAGGAAAACCTCCACCGTCGGGGCGTAGATGCAGCCCAGCGTGGCCAGCATGAACAGCGCGAAGCCCGCCAGCAGCACCGGGCGGCGGCCGAAGCGGTCGGACAGGGGGCCGACGATCAGCTGCAGCACCCCGTTGGCGCCCAGAAACAGCGCCACCGAAAGCTGCATCACCCGGTAGTCGGTGCCGAAATAGGCGGTCATCGCCGGCAGCGAGGGGAGAAACATGTTCATCACCATCGCCGAGGTGCCGGTGATGAGGACGAGGGTCAGGATATGGGGTGGCGTGGTCCGGTCCAGAAACCGCACCGCTGGCTTGTGTGACATGTTCCCAGCCATAGCCCCGGGGGCAACGATTGCCAAGGAACGGCTTGCGGGGGAATGATTTGCAGTTATTCAATTTGAACATCCGAGGTTTTCAGAAATTTGCAAATTTTCCAGAGTTTCCTTCCGGACCCGCGGCAAACGCGCTATTGATCTTCCATCGCCACGGAGAAGCGCCATGAAAGACATCCTGCAGGAACTGGAACGCCGCCGCGAGGCCGCCCGTCTGGGCGGCGGGCAGAAGCGCATCGACGCCCAGCACGCCAAGGGCAAGCTGACCGCGCGCGAACGCATCGAACTCTTGCTCGACGAGGGCAGTTTCGAGGAATTCGACATGTTCGTCACCCACCGCTGCACCGATTTCGGCATGGAGAAAAGCCGGCCTTCGGGCGACGGGGTGGTGACCGGCTGGGGCACCATCAACGGGCGCATGGTCTATGTGTTCAGCCAGGATTTCACCGTCTTCGGCGGCTCGCTGTCCGAGACCCATGCCCAGAAGATCTGCAAGATCATGGACATGGCGGTGCAGAACGGCGCCCCCGTGATCGGCCTCAACGATTCGGGCGGCGCGCGCATCCAGGAGGGCGTGGCCAGCCTCGCCGGCTATGCCGAGGTGTTCCAGCGCAACATCATGGCCTCGGGGGTGGTGCCGCAGATTTCCGTGATCATGGGGCCGTGCGCGGGCGGGGCGGTCTATTCACCGGCGATGACCGATTTCATCTTCATGGTGAAGGATACCTCCTACATGTTCGTCACCGGCCCCGACGTGGTGAAGACGGTGACCAACGAGGTGGTGACGGCCGAAGAGCTGGGCGGCGCCGCGACCCACACGAAGAAATCCTCCGTCGCCGACGGGGCCTTCGAAAACGATGTGGAGGCGCTGGCCGAGATCCGCCGGCTGGTGGACTTCCTGCCGCTCAACAACCGCGAAAAGCCCCCCGTGCGCCCCTTCTTCGACGACCCCGAGCGCATCGAGCCCAGCCTCGACACCCTGGTGCCCGACAACCCCAACCAGCCCTACGACATGAAGGAGCTGATCCTGAAGGTCGCCGACGAGGGCGATTTCTTCGAGATCCAGGCCGAGTTCGCGAAGAACATCATCACCGGGTTCATCCGGCTGGAGGGCCGCACCGTGGGGGTGGTGGGCAACCAGCCCATGGTGCTCGCGGGCTGCCTCGACATCGATTCCAGCCGCAAGGCGGCGCGCTTCGTGCGTTTCTGCGACGCGTTCGAGATTCCGATTCTCACCTTCGTCGATGTCCCCGGTTTCCTGCCCGGCACGGCGCAGGAATACGGCGGCGTGATCAAGCACGGGGCGAAGCTTCTGTTCGCCTATGGCGAGGCCACCGTGCCGAAGGTGACGGTGATCACCCGCAAGGCCTATGGCGGGGCCTATGACGTGATGGCCTCCAAGCATCTGCGCGGCGATTTCAACTATGCCTGGCCCTCGGCCGAGATCGCGGTGATGGGCGCCAAGGGGGCGGTGGAGATCCTCTACCGCTCGGAGCTGGACGATGCCGAGAAGATCGCCGCGCGCACGAAGGAATACGAGGAACGCTTCGCCAACCCCTTCGTCGCCGCCGAGCGCGGTTTCATCGACGAGGTGATCATGCCCCACTCCACCCGCAAGCGGGTCTGCCGGGCCTTTGCCTCCCTGCGCGGCAAGAGCCTGCAGAACCCGTGGAAGAAACACGACAACATTCCGCTATGACGCCACGACGCCAGGGAACCCTCACGCCGGAGCTTCCGGCGCTTGCCGCCGGCGACGGGCTGACCGTGCCCTCGGGCCGGCCCGTGACGCTGTTCGAGGTCGTCGCCGATGCCCCCGCCGACGTGCCCACCTGGCATTTCCGTTTCACCGCGCCGTGGCTGCCGCGCGAGATCGACTACGCCGCCCTCGAGCCCGACATCGAATACCTGTGCAACGCCGTCGCCCTGCCGGCGCTGGCCGAGGCCGGGGCAAGCCCCGAGCGCATCGTGATCTCGCTGGCCGACCGTCCGACGGAATTCGGACGGCCCGTCCCCGAGGCGGTGCAGGTGTTCGAAAGCTACAGCGTCGCCGATGGCGCCTGCCGGTGGGAGCCCTTCTGATGGCCCTGCCGCCGATGAAAAAGCACCGCGGCTTTCCCGGCCGGCTGCCGGGCACCGACTACCAGTTCACCATTCGCCGGGCCAACCCGCGCGGGGCCACGCCGCTTGTCCGGCGCGAGCGCCACGCCGACCGCAAGCCCGCCGACCGGCGCGCCGATGCCGCCTTCATGGCCGCCTTGTGGGAATATTTCGGCGAGGAGCCCTTCGAGCGCGGCAATCTCGATGCCGGGCGGCTGTCCTGGCTGTTCGGCCGCGAGGTGGTTCCGGCCGAGGATCCTTTCGATCCGGCCAGCTACACCGCGCTGCTGCGAATCGACGTGGCCAGGGCGCGGGCCTCCTTTCCCGATGCAATCGAGGGGTAGTTCAGGCATGATCTTGCTCAGCATATGCGGGAAATGGCGGAAATCGGCCGATAAGGCGGGTCTGCCGGCCGCCGGGTTTGCCGAAGGCGCCGTTTTCCGCAATGCTCGGGCCGTGGTCGATGCCGTGAGAAGAGCGCAGGCCACGAATTGTCAAAACCGTTACCCTTCCCCTTCTCCGGGGCCCGGCCTTTCCCCGGCCGGGCCTCGCCCCCGTGGCCGCCGCCGCCCGGCCCCGGTGGTCCGTGCCGCGGCGCGGTTGGCGCGGGTTCTTGCCGAAAGCGGCCGGATAGGCGAAAAGGGGTTTGTGACCGCTGTTCCGGGCGGGAAAGGTGCAGTTGCAGAATTCATCGGAAAGGGCAGTGAAAGATGCGCAGGAAAACCTGGATCGGAGCAGTCGCGGCACTGGTCGTGCTTGCGGCTTGCGGGCAGAGCCCGCTGGAGCAGGTGCTCATGGGCGCCGGGGCCGGCGCCGGCGCAGCGATGGTGCTCGGCGCCGATGTCACCACGGGCGCGGTGGTGGGCGCCGGGGTCAACCTGTATTGCCAGAACACCGGCACCAACCTGTGCTGAAGCCGAACTGAACACCCGCGCCTCCGGGCGACGGGCAACTCCTGCGGGTCACCGGAGCGCCTCTCCGGTGGCCCTTCTTCATGCGACCAGGCCGAGACGAGGGATGCGCAGATGTTTCAGAAGATCCTGATTGCCAACCGCGGAGAGATCGCCTGCCGCGTCATCAGGACGGCGCGGAAGATGGGAATCGCGACGGTGGCCGTCTACTCCGACGCCGACCGCAACGCGCTGCATGTGCAGATGGCCGACGAGGCGGTGCACATCGGCCCGCCGCCGGCCAGCCAGTCCTATATCGTGATCGACAACATCATGCGCGCGATCCGCGAGACCGGCGCGCAGGCGGTGCATCCGGGCTATGGCTTCCTGTCGGAAAACCCCGCCTTTGCCGAGGCGCTGGCCGCCGAGGGGGTGGTGTTCATCGGCCCGCCCAGGGGGGCGATCGAGGCCATGGGCGACAAGATCACCTCCAAGAAGCTCGCGCAGGAAGCGGGGGTGAACACGGTGCCGGGCTACATGGGCCTGATCGCCGATGCCGACGAGGCGGTGCGGATTTCCCGCCAGATCGGCTATCCGGTGATGATCAAGGCCTCCGCCGGCGGCGGCGGCAAGGGCATGCGGATCGCCTTCAACGACGAGGGGGCGCGCGAGGGCTTCCAGAGCTCGAGGAACGAGGCGGCCAGCAGCTTCGGGGATGACCGCATCTTCATCGAGAAATTCATCACCCAGCCCCGGCACATCGAGATCCAGGTGCTGTGCGACAGCCACGGCAACGGGGTCTGGCTGGGCGAGCGGGAGTGTTCCATCCAGCGGCGCAACCAGAAGGTCATCGAGGAGGCCCCCAGCCCCTTCCTCGACGAGGACACCCGCCGCGCCATGGGCGAGCAGGCGCTGGCGCTTGCCCAGGCGGTTGGCTACAGCTCGGCCGGGACGGTGGAATTCATCGTCGATGGCGAGCGCAACTTCTACTTCCTCGAAATGAATACCCGCCTGCAGGTGGAGCACCCGGTGACCGAGCTGATCACCGGCATCGACCTGGTGGAACAGATGATCCGCATCGCCGCCGGCGAGACGCTGCCCTTTGCCCAGGAGGACATCCGCCTCAACGGCTGGGCCATCGAGAGCCGGGTCTATGCCGAGGACCCCTACCGCAACTTCCTGCCCTCCACGGGGCGGCTGTCGCGCTACCGTCCGCCCGCCGAGGTGGCCACCGAGGCCTACGTGGTGCGCAATGACACCGGGGTCTACGAGGGCGGCGAGATTTCCATGTTCTACGACCCGATGATCGCCAAGCTGTGCACCTGGGCGCCGGACCGGGCGCATGCCATCGAGGCCATGCGCACCGCGCTGGATGCCTTCGAGATCGAGGGCATCGGCCACAACCTGCCGTTCCTCTCGGCGGTGATGGATCATCCGCGCTTCGTTGCCGGCGAGATCACCACCGCCTTCATAGAGGAGGAATATCCCGAGGGCTTCTCCGGGGTCGACCTGCCCGAAGAGCTGCTGCGCCGGGTGGTGGCGGCCTGCGTGGCCATGTACCGGGTTGCCGAAATCCGCCGCGCCCGCATCTCGGGGCGGATGGACAACCACGAGCGCAAGGTGGGAACCGAGTGGGTGGTCTCGGCCCAGGGCGAGGATTTCCCGGTCACCATCGAGGCCGATCCCGACGGCGCCACCATCCGCTTCGAGGGCGGCCGCAGGATGCGGGTCGAATCCGACTGGACCCCGGGCAAGCCGCTGGCCATCCTCGACGTGGACGAACGCCCCCTGGTGATGAAGGTCTCCAGGATCCCGGGCGGCTTCCGGGTGCGGCTGCGCGGCGCCGACCTGAAGGTCCACGTGCGCACCCCCCGTCAGGCGGAACTGGCCGCCCTGATGCCCGAGAAACAGCCCCCCGACACCTCGAAGCTGCTCTTGTGCCCGATGCCGGGGCTGATCGTGAAGGTGGACGTGGCCGAGGGCGACGAGGTGCAGGAGGGCCAGCCGCTGTGCACCGTCGAGGCGATGAAGATGGAAAACATCCTGCGCGCCGAGCGCCGGGGCGTGGTGGCGAAGATCAACGCCGCCCCCGGCGACAGCCTCGGCGTGGACGAGGTGATCATGGAGTTCGAATAGGCGAGGCCGGGCAGGTGGAGATCGTTCTGCATCTGGGGGCCCATCGCACGGGCACCACCGCGCTGCAGCAGGCGTGCAACCGCAACGCCGGCCGTCTGGCGCGGGCGGGGCAGGCGTTCTGGGGGCCGAAGGTGACGCGCGAACGCGGGCTCGACAGCTTCTTCACCATCGCCGGGCGGGCCGCAAGCGACGACGGCGCGGCGCGGCAGATGCACCGGATCCGGGAGGCGGTGCGGCAGGACATTCGCGAACTGCAGGAGCGCGGCGTGCGGCGGCTGCTGGTCAGCGAGGAGAACCTGCCGGGCAGCATGGTGGGCAACCTGCGCGGCCGGGCGCTCTATCCGAAGGCGCGGGCACGGGTGGCGGCGATCCGCGAGCTCTTCCCCCGGCCGCCGGGGGCGGTGTATTTCTCGATCCGCAGCTATGCCGGCTACTGGGCCTCGGCCTATGCCTTCGCGGCGCTTCGCAACGATCTTCCCGCTTTCGGGGATCTGCGCGAGGATCTGGCCGCCTCGCGCCGCGGCTGGCGCGACGTGCTGGCCGATCTGCGCGCCGCCCTGCCCGAGAGCCCGGTCTTCGTCTGGGTGCACGAGCGCGCGCCGCAGGTTCTGCCCGGCGTGCTGGCGCGGATGCTCGGCCCGGTGGCCGGCCGGATGCGCCTGCCCGAGGGCCTGTCCAATGCCAGCCCCTCGGCAGAGGCGCTGGCGCGGGGGCTGCGGCTGCGCAAGGAATGCCCGGGGCTTTCCGGCAGGGAGCTGCGCGAACGGCTGGAGGCGGAGGAAGGCCCCGACTCGCCCCCCTTCGCGCCGTTTTCCCCCGATCAGCAGGCGGCGCTGGAGGCGCGTTTCGCCGCCGAGGTGCGGGCGCTGGAGGACGGCGCGCTGGCGGGCGTGCGGCTGATCGCCCCCGGCGCCGGAGGCCGCGCGCCATGAGCCCTCAGCGTGCCTCCTGCTGCTGCGCGGCCTTCCGGGCGCGGATCTCATCGAGCCGCAGCGGCATCTTGTCGATGGTGCGGGCAATCTCGCGCGTCTCCCACGGCGTGGGCTTGCGCAGCGCCACCACCCCGTCCTTGCCGATCAGCACGAAACCGAAGCCGCGCGGGCGCAGCTTCCGGCGCACCGCCGAGGGGTTGGCCGGGTCGGTATCGACGATCACCACCACGTCGCGCTCGATCAGGTCGGTGGGGCGTTCGAGGATGAATTCCATCTGCTTGCGGAAGGAGGGGTCGCGCTCGGTATCGGCGAAGACGATCAACAGCCGCTTGAGCCAGAGAAACTCTTCCAGCGTGACCTCCGCCGCATCGCGGATGTCGAGGGCGGGCTCGGCCGGCTCCTGCGCAGGCGGCGGATCGCCCGCACCCTGGCCCGCCTCCTGGGCCGCCGCGGGCAAGCCGACCAGCGTCGCGATTACAAGTGCCAAGAGTGGTTTCATGCTGTCTCCGTTCCTGACCGATATAGGGCGGTTCGCAGGAAATACGAAGTATTTTGCCGGCAATGTCACGGGGAAGTTGCCCGCGCCGGCCAAACGGATGGGGGATGCGTCATGAGCGGCATCGACAAGTGGAAGGAACTGGCGGAAAAGGAGCTGCGCGGGCGGCCGGTGGACAGCCTCACCTGGCACACGCCCGAGGGCATCGACATCAAGCCGCTGTTCACCGAAGAGGATACGCAGGGGCTGGAACACCTGGGCTCTTTGCCCGGCCTGCCGCCCTATCTGCGCGGGCCCCGCGCCACCATGTATGCCGGCCGGCCATGGACGATCCGCCAGTATGCGGGCTTTTCCACAGCCGAGGAAAGCAACGCCTTCTACCGCAAGGCGCTGGAAGCCGGCCAGCAGGGCATTTCGGTGGCCTTCGATCTGGCCACCCACCGCGGCTATGACAGCGACCACCCCCGGGTGGTGGGCGACGTGGGCAAGGCCGGGGTCGCCATCGATTCGGTGGAGGACATGAAGATCCTCTTCGACGGCATTCCGCTGGAGAAGGTGTCGGTCTCCATGACGATGAACGGCGCGGTGATCCCGATTCTCGCCGCCTTCATCGTCACCGGCGAAGAGCAGGGCGTCGCGCGCAAGGATCTCTCGGGCACCATCCAGAACGACATCCTCAAGGAATTCATGGTGCGCAACACCTACATCTACCCGCCCGAGCCGAGCATGCGCATCGTGGCCGACATCATCGAATATACCGCGCGCGAGATGCCGCGCTTCAACTCGATCTCGATTTCCGGCTACCACATGCAGGAAGCGGGCGCGACGCTGGTGCAGGAGCTGGCCTACACCCTTGCCGACGGCAAGGAATACGTGAAGGCGGCGCTGGCGCGCGGCATGGACGTGGACGCCTTCGCGCCGCGGCTTTCGTTCTTCTTCGCCATCGGCATGAACTTCTTCATGGAGGCGGCCAAGCTGCGCGCCGCGCGGCTTCTGTGGCACCGGATCATGTCGGAGTTCAACCCGAAGAACCCGCGCTCGCTGATGCTGCGCACCCATTGCCAGACCTCCGGGGTCAGCCTGCAGGAGCAGGACCCCTACAACAACATCATCCGCACCGCCTACGAGGCGCTTTCGGCGGTGCTGGGCGGCACCCAGTCGCTGCATACCAACTCGTTTGACGAGGCGATCGCCCTGCCGACCGAGTTCTCGGCCCGCATCGCCCGCAACACCCAGCTGATCCTGCAGCACGAGACGGGGGTGACGAAGGTGGTCGATCCGCTGGCCGGCTCCTACTACGTGGAGAAGCTGACCGCCGATCTCGCCGACGAGGCCTGGAAGCTGATCGAGGAGGTGGACGCCATGGGCGGGATGACCCGGGCGGTGGCCTCGGGCCTGCCCAAGCTGCGCATCGAGGAGGCGGCGGCGCGCCGGCAGGCGGCGATCGACCGCGGCGAGGAGGTGATCGTGGGCGTCAACCGCTTCCGCCCCGAGCGGGAGGAGCCGATCGAGATCCGCGAGATCGACAACACGGCGGTGCGCGAGGCCCAGATCGCGCGGCTCGAGAAGGTGAAGGCCGGGCGCGACGGCGCGGCGGTGGAGGCCGCGCTGGCGGCGCTGGAAAGGGCGGCGCGCACCGGCGAGGGCAACCTGCTCGAGCTGGCGGTGGAAGCGGCGCGGGCGCGCGCCACGGTAGGAGAGATATCCATGGCGATGGAAAAGGCATTCGGCCGGCACCGGGCCGAGGTGAAGACGCTCGCGGGCGTCTATGGCGCGGCCTACGAGGGCGACGAGGACTTCGCCGCGATCCAGAAGGAGGTGGAGCGCTTCGCCGAGGAAGAGGGCCGCCGCCCGCGCATGCTGGTGGTCAAGATGGGCCAGGACGGCCACGACCGCGGCGCCAAGGTGATCGCCACCGCCTTCGCCGACATCGGCTTCGACGTCGATGTGGGCCCGCTGTTCCAGACCCCCGAGGAGGCGGCCCAGGACGCGGTGGACAACGACGTGCACATCGTCGGCATTTCCAGCCAGGCGGCCGGCCACAAGACGCTGGCGCCGAAGCTGATCGAGGCGCTGAAGGCCCAGGGCGCCGAGGACATCATCGTGATCTGCGGTGGGGTGATCCCGCAGCAGGATTACGATTTCCTCAGGCAGGCGGGGGTGAAGGCGATCTTCGGCCCCGGCACCAACATCCCGCAGGCGGCGCGGCACATCCTGAAACTGGTGCGCGAGGCCCGCGGCAGGACGGAAACCTGACCGCCCCGGGGCTCTCGCCGCCCCGCCGGGGCGGGCGCAACAATATCTGGCAACTGGCGGGGCGTTCGGATATTCGGGCGCGGAGAGAACGAAGGTGAGTCCCCGATGAGCAACGAAAACGCCGGCCCGGCAGAGGAAAACTGGCGCGATGCGGTATCCGCGATCGAGGAGATCATCGAGGATGCGCGCAACGGGCGGATGTTCATCCTCGTCGATCACGAGGACCGCGAGAACGAGGGCGATCTGGTGATCCCCGCCCAGATGGCCACCCCCGAGGCGATCAACTTCATGGCCACCCACGGGCGCGGGCTGATCTGCCTCGCCCTGACCGGAGAGCGGATCGACGCGCTGGGCCTGCCGCTGATGGCCTCGCAGAATTCCTCGCGCCACGAGACCGCCTTCACCATCTCGATCGAGGCGCGCGAGGGGGTCTCCACCGGCATCTCGGCCCACGACCGGGCCCGCACCGTGGCAGTCGCCATCGACGCCTCCAAGGGGGCGGCCGATATCGCCACGCCGGGCCATGTCTTCCCGCTGCGCGCCCGCGACGGCGGCGTGCTGGTGCGCGCCGGCCACACCGAGGCGGCGGTGGATATCGCGCGTCTGGCGGGGCTGATTCCGGCCGGCGTGATCTGCGAGATCATGAACGACGACGGCACCATGGCCCGGCTGCCCGATCTGGTGTCCTTCGCCCGCAAGCACGGGCTGAAGATCGGCACGATTTCCGATCTGATCGCCTATCGCCGCCGCCACGACAATCTGGTGCACGAAAGCGCCCGCAAGGCGGTGCAATCGGCCTTCGGCGGCGACTGGATGATGCGCGTCTTCACCGACGAGACCCAGGGCGCCGAACATGTCGTGCTGACCAAGGGCGACATCACCACCGACGAGCCGGTGCTGGTGCGCATGCACGCGCTCAATCCGCTGCAGGACGTGCTGGGCATCGGCAAGACCTCGCACGAGCTGGAAAACGCCATGCGGGTGATCGGCGAGGCCGGGCGCGGGGTGGTGGTGCTGCTGCGCGACACCGAAATGAAGCTGCTGATGGATGACGAGGCCAGCCCCCGCACCTTGCGCCAGTACGGGCTGGGAGCGCAGATCCTGGCCTCCCTCGGCCTGCGCCGGCTGATCCTGGTGTCCAACTCGCCGCCGCCCCGGGTGGTCGGGCTCGAGGCCTACGGCCTGTCGATCGAGGGCACCCATCCCATTCCCATGGAGGCAGAGTGATGGCCGGTCTGGAAGAGCATCACACCCTGCCGCTGCCGGCGTTTTCCGAGCCGGTGAAGCTGCTGATCGTGCTTGCCCCCTACTACCGTGCGGTGGCCGACGACCTGCTGGCCGGCGCCCGGGCCACGATCGAGGCCGCGGGGGCCACCTGCGAGGTGGTGGAGGTGCCCGGCGCGCTGGAGATCCCGCCGGCCATCCGCATCGCCGACCGGCAGTCGAACTTCGACGGCTACGTGGCGCTGGGCTGCGTGATCCGCGGCGAGACCACCCACTACGAGACCGTCTGCAACGAAAGCTCGCGCGGGCTGATGGATCTGGGCCTGGAGGGGCTGTGCATCGGCAACGGCATCCTCACCGTCGAGACCATGGAACAGGCCGTCGTCCGTGCCGACCCCGGGCAGCAGGACAAGGGCGGCGGCGCGGCGGCGGCGGCGCTCCATCTGGTGGCGCTGACCCGCAGATGGGGCAGGGGCCGCAAGGGCGTGGGCTTCAGGCCCGATGCCATCCTGATCGCCGGGGGCGAGGAAGGGCCGCAGGGCGCATGACCATGAAGAAGCTATCGAAGGAGCGGCAGATGAAGGCGGCGGCACGGCTTTACGCGGTGCAGGCGCTGTTTCAGATGGAGGCCTCGGGCCAGACCGTGGATGCGGTGCTGCGCGAGTTCGAGGAGCACCGCTTCGGGGTCAGCTACGATGGCGAACAGATGGTCGAGGGCGACCCGGCGCTGTTTCGGACCATTGTCGAGACGGCCGTCAACTGGCAGGCCCGGATCGACCAGATGACCGACCGGGCGCTGGTGGAGAAATGGCCGATCAACCGCATCGACCCCACGCTCAGGGCGCTGTTCCGGGCCGCGGGCGCCGAGCTGATCGAGGGCACCGCCCCGCCGAAGGTGGTGATCTCGGAGTTCGTGGACGTGGCCAGGGCCTTCTTCCCCGAGGGGCGCGAGGCGAAATTCGTCAACGCGGTGCTTGACCACATGGCCCGCGAGGCCCGGCCCGAGGCGTTCTGAGCGGGAACGGGCCACCGCCGCCCCTGCGGCCAGATTGCCTCTTCACATCCTCGTCCGATGCGCCATATTGGATGCAGGAACAACCCGCAACCGGAGTGACCATGCCCAAGCTTGTCCGCCTCTACATCATCGAGATCGTCATCGGATACGTTCTCTCGGGGGTCTTCGTCGCTGTGCTGCTGTGGCAGAACGTGGCCAACCTGGGCCATCTCGTCAGCTCCTCCGACATGGGCTGGATCGCCGTGGGCATGCTGTTCATCGCCAATGGCGCGGTGTTCGCCGGGGTGCAGTTCGCCATCACCATCATGCGCATGGCCGAACCCGAAGAGCCCCCCGCCGGCGGCCGCCGCGAGCGGGTGCGCAAGCTGCTGAGCCCCGCGATGGCCCCCGAGATGGCCGCCGTGCCGGTCCCCGTGCAGGAGCCGCAGCCGCGGGGCTGAGCCCGGCGGGCACGCTGGCATTTCCCGCATTCTGCCGGAAGAAAGTGGCGGGCCCGCCACGGCCGTGGAGGTGTGCGAATTCCCGAGGACCTGCAACTACAGGTGGGCGCCAGGTAACCGGACCACGATCCGGACAGAGCCAGCTCCCTCGGAATTATTTAAGGCCACCGGAATTGGACCTCTTCACGAGAAGGGCAGAACCCGCCAACCGTCCAGATAGGGCCTGGCGCGCCCGCGGGCAAGGGCAATCGCCGCGCCGGCGGGACGGCGGGCGATGACGTGCGGGGACCTTGCCCTTCGTTCACCGTTCGTTCATTGTTTCCCCATGTTGCCGGATGCCCATTCCTCCGCCCTGCCGCCCGGTCGCCTGTTGGCCCGCGGCGTCTGCCGCCATCTGCCGGGGCACGGTTTTGTCTGCCTGGAAGAATTCGTTCCGGTGCGCGGGCTGCGGGTGGATGTGATGGCGCTGGGTCCGAGGGGCGAGTTCTGGGTGGTTGAGTGCAAGTCTTCGGTGCCCGATTTCCGCGCCGATTCGAAATGGCGCGGCTATCTGGCCTGGTGCGACCGCTACTTCTGGGCGGTGGGCCTGGATTTTCCCGCCGAGCTGCTGCCGGCAGACACCGGGCTGATCGTCGCCGACGGCCATGACGCCGAGATCCTGCGCATGGGCCCCGAGGCGCGGCTGGCGCCATCCCGCCGCCGGGCGCTGCTGCAGCGCTTCGCCCGCCATGCCGCCGGCCGTCTGCAGGCCCTGCGCGATCCGGGGATCAGCTGTTTTTCTTCGCGCCCTTTTCCATGATCGTCCGGGCGCGGGCGGCGGCGGCGCGGATCTCCTCGGCGATCTCCTCGGCTTCGTCCGGGTCGAAGTCGAGCGGCAGCTCGATGCCCTCGCCCTCGATGTAGAGGCGCACCATCCCGAGGCTTGTCGGACCGATCTGCAGATTGGCCGCGATGTCGCTTTCCTTGTCGATGCCCATGTGTCCGCCATTTTCTGTTGACCGGCGCGGGGTAGCGCGTTCGCGCCAGGCCCGCAAGGGGGCGCGAATTGCACGCCCGCCCAACCCGGCCCTTGCAATCGGTGGGCGGCACCGGTAAATCGCCCCTCAAGTGCCGCCTTAGCTCAGTTGGTTAGAGCGCTGGATTGTGGATCCAGAGGTCCCCCGTTCAAGCCGGGGAGGCGGTACCACCCTTTCTCATGCCGACAGCGGGCGCCGGCCGGGCGCTGGCCGCGCGCGTCTCGGGCCTGGCGGCTGCGATTGGCCGCACGCCTGTTTCAGTGCGGCAGCAGCAGCCCCCTGAATTGTGGAAACAGCCATTCGGTGATCAGCAGGGTCGGGGGCAGGAAGATCGCCACGAGCACCAGCATGTCCAGCAGCCGCGAGCGGGGCCGCCCGAGGCGGCGGCGCAGCATGCCGGGCAGGGAGACCCCCGTCATCACCAGCAGGTAGTTGTTCGCCGCCGCCAGCAGCTTGGCCACGGATGCCACGGTCAGGAAATGGAAGACCCCCAGATGCACCTGGCCGCCCGGCGCGATCATCCCCGTGCGCAGCGCGGCCTGCGTGGCCCCCAGCATGCCGGAGAGCACAAGCCACAGCACGGCGGTGGCCCGCCAAGGCGCGCGATGCATGGCCCGCCGCAGGAAGGGGTTGGCTTCCACATGGCCGGCCCGCAGCGCCAGCACCGTGGAATGCCCGTCCAGCAGGACCGATGCGGTGATCAGAAGGGCCAGCGTCGGGGCATCGGGCATCGGCTACTTGCCGTTTACTTGCACCCGCTGGCGCAACTCGCCCGAGGCGGCATCGAAGATCAGGATTTCATCGCCGTCGGTCACCACCGCGAACCAGTCGCCGCCGCGGGTGAAGGCCAGCGGCCGGGCCCCCTCGGGCAGGGCGATGGTGGCCGGCAGTTCCAGCCGGGCGGGCGCGGTGGAGAAGCGGATGACAAGCAGCCCGACCAGGGTTAGAAGGCCGAAGATCATGGTCACCGCCAGAACGGTGACGAGGATGCGCAGGAACCGCAGGTTGCGCGCCTCTGCCTCGGAGATTGGAGCCTCGTCCATGCCGGCCTCGCAGTTGAAGGTCATCATCGGGCCAAACCCGCCCCGCCGCCTTGATAAGGCACTGGCGCGCGACGTGCCAGAGGAAGCGGCGCTTTCGCGCTCGCGCCTGTCGCGGCTGATTGCCGAAGGGGCGGTTTCGCGCGCCGGGCGGCCGGTGAGGGATGTCAGGGCGCGGGTGGCCGAGGGCGAGGAATACGTGATCACCCTCGAAGAGGCCGCCGCCAGCCATATCGGCCCCGAGGACATCGCGCTGGAGGTGGTGCACGAGGATGACGACCTGATCGTCGTCAACAAGCCCGCCGGCATGGTCGTGCATCCCGCGCCGGGCACGCCCTCGGGCACGCTGGTGAACGCGCTTCTGCATCATTGCGGCGAGAGCCTCTCGGGCGTGGGCGGCGAGAAGCGCCCGGGCATCGTGCACCGTATCGACAAGGACACCAGCGGGCTGCTGGTGGTGGCCAAGACCGACCGCGCCCATCACGCCCTGGCGGCCCAGTTCGAGGCCCACAGCGCCGAGCGGGCCTACCTGGCGCTGGTGCACGGGGTGCCCGATGCGGCCGACCCGCGCCTGCGCGGGGTGAAGGGCGTGAGCTTCGAGCCAGGCGGGTTGATCCGGATCACCACCCGGCTGGCCCGCCATCGCCACGACCGCCAGCGCCAGGCGGTGCTGTTCGATGCCGGCCGTCACGCGGTGACGCGGGTGCGGGTGCGCGAGCGCTTCGGCCAGCCCCCGGCGGCAGCGCTGGTGGAGTGCCGGCTGGAAACCGGGCGCACTCATCAGATACGGGTGCATCTGGCCCATGCCGGCCACGGGCTGATCGGCGATCCGGTTTACGGCGGGCGGCGCAGGCTGAAGGCGGCGGCGGTGGGCGAGGCGGCGGCACGGGCGGCGGCGCGGTTTCCTCGCCAGGCGCTGCATGCCGCGGTGCTGGGATTCGTCCATCCGGTCAGCGGCGAGGCCCTGCGCTTCGAGGCGGAGATGCCCCCCGACATGGCCGCCCTGGCGGGGGTGCTGCGCGAAGGGGGCTGAGCGGGCCCTCTTGCGCCCTCTGGCAGGCCAGGGTGATGAATCGAAACAATATCCCGCCGGCCATGGCAATTTCTTATCATTATGGTAAGGTATAGGCGCTAACCGGTCTTGAAGGGCAGGTTCGGGCCACCATATCGAAATTCGGCCCCGGCGTTTCGGGGCAAGGAGAGGGCAGAGCTTTCATGGGCAATTTCAACAATCTTCCGGCGCCGTCGCCGGAACAGGGCCTCAACCGGTATCTGCAGGAGATTCGCAAGTTCCCGATGCTGGAGCCGGAGGAGGAATACATGCTGGCCAAGCGCTGGGTCGATCATGGCGATACCTCGGCCGCGCACAAGCTTGTCACCAGCCATCTGCGGCTGGCGGCCAAGATCGCCATGGGCTACCGCGGCTACGGCCTGCCCCAGGCCGAGGTGATTTCCGAGGCCAACGTGGGCCTGATGCAGGCGGTCAAGCGCTTCGATCCCGACAAGGGCTTTCGTCTGGCCACCTATGCCATGTGGTGGATCCGTGCCGCGATCCAGGAATACATCCTGCGCTCGTGGTCTCTGGTCAAGCTGGGCACCACGAGCGCCCAGAAGAAGCTGTTTTTCAACCTGCGCAAGGCCAAGGCGCGCATCGGCGCGCTTGAAGACGGCGACCTGCACCCCGACAAGGTGAAGCAGATCGCCTCCGATCTGGGCGTGACCGAGGACGAGGTGGTTTCGATGAACCGCCGCCTGTCGGGGGGCGATGCCTCGCTCAACGTGATGGTGGGGTCCGACGGCGACAGCTCGACCCAGTGGCAGGACTGGCTCGAGGACGAAAGCGCCGACCAGGCCGCCCAGTACGAGGAGCGCGACGAGCTGGAAACCCGTCGCGAGCTGCTGGCCGAGGCCATGGACGTGCTGAACGAGCGCGAAAAGGACATCCTCGTGCAACGCCGGCTCAGGGACCAGCCGGTGACCCTGGAAGAGCTTTCCGGCCAGTATGGCGTCAGCCGGGAGCGTATCCGCCAGATCGAGGTGCGCGCCTTCGAGAAGCTGCAAAAGCGCATGCGCGAACTGGCGGCAGAGAAGGGGATGCTCGAAACCGCCTGAGCCCGATGCCGGCATGATTGAGCAAGGTCAAGGACCGGGCGGCGGCTCGTTGCCAGTATGAATTCGTGAGTTCAGGCAGACCGATCTTTGGGGGAACGACATGAAACCGACCGAGACTCTGGTGATCCTGGCCGATGACAGGGGCGCGCGCTTTCTGGTCAACCGCGGCATCGGCAAGGGGCTGAGCGAGTTGAAGGAAATCAGCGCCGAAGAGGCCGGGATCGACGTGGAATATGCCGATGACCGTGGCCGCTCGCGCGCCGCGCCGGGGATGGCGCAGCATGCGGTCGGGTCGCGCCATGCCGAGGAAATCCAGGAGCGCGAGCTGTTTGCCCGCCGCGTTGCCGAGACCGCGCAGGAGCTGTGGCGCCGCGGCTCCTATGACCGGCTGGTGCTGGCCGCCCCGCCCAAGATGCTGGGGCTGCTGCGCGAGCGGCTGGACGGCGAACTGATGTCCAACCTCGTGGCGGATCTGAGCAAGGATCTGCTGAAGGTGCCGGTGGCCGATCTGCCCCGCCACTTCGAGGATCATATCGTTTTCTGAGCTTCCGGACGGGAACGGAAAGGAGGGGACGAATCATGAGCATCGAGGCAGGACATGCCCGACAGGCAACGCCGGATGGCCTTTCCGGGCCTTTCTGGAAGGACCGGAGGGTGTGGATCCGGGGTGTGCAGATGCTGGTCTTCGCGGCGCTGTTCGCCGTGGCCGAGACCGTTCTGCTGGCCCTGGCGCTGCTGCAGTTCCTGTGGCTTCTGTTTGCCGGGGAAAGGAACAGGTTCATCGCCGATTTCGGAGAGCCGCTGGCGAACTGGCTGGCGGCGGTGGCGCGGTTTCAGACCGGACGCAGCGATGACAAGCCCTTCCCCTGGGCGAAATGGAATTGACGGCCGCCCGGGCCTGCCATGGCAGTGACGAAGATTCCTTCGTGATGAAAGCCGGACCGGCGGCCATTTCTGCCGGCCTGTGACCTTCTGGAAAGAAAGGCAGACGCAAACCCCGAACCGGCATCCAGGGCGGGTGGCCGGGCGGGTGCGGGAAATTCGCGCGCCGTGGCGGTCTATTTCAGCCGGGCGCGCAGCACCCGCAGCATGTTTTCGCCCGCCACCTTGCGGATCTGCGCCTCGCTCAGCCCCGCATCCAGCATCGCCTGGGTCAGGGCGGCCAGCTGCGAGGTGTCGAATGTGGTTTTCACCGAACCGTCGAAATCGGAGCCGAGCGAGACCGCATCCTCGCCCAGAAGCTCGATGGCGGCCTTGATCATGGCGGCGATCCCGGCGGGGCTGTCGTCGCAGACCGCCTCCTTCCAGTAGCCGATGCCGATCACCCCGCCGGTGGCGGCGATCTGCTTCATCAGCTCGTCGGGATAGTTCCGCCTGGTGGGGCATTTCCCGAAGATGCCGGTGTGGCTGACGATGACCGGCATGTCGGTGATGTCCAGTACCTCGCGCGCCACCGCGGTGGAGGAATGGGCCAGATCGAGCACCATGCCCCGGGCCTCGACCTCGGCCACCACCTGGCGGCCGAAGTCCGTCAGGCCGTTGTTTTCGCGCGAGTGCAGGGTGCCGCCCAGTTCGTTGTCGAAGAAATGCTGCAGCCCGACCACCCGGTAGCCGGCGGCTTCCAGCAGGTCGAGGTTTTCCAGCCGGCCCTCCAGCGGGTGCGCGCCTTCAAGGCCCAGGAGGCCGGCGACCACGTTCTCGCCCTGCTGGCGGCGTATCAGCACCTCTTCCAGCGCCGCGCGCGAGCGCACCACCTTCAGCGCGTCGGGCGATGCCTCCTCCACCCGGCGCAGCTTGTCGGCCTGGTAGAGGGCGCGCTCCAGCAGGCTGGTCCAGGTGCGCGGCGGCCACAGCTGGCCGAAGGCAAGCAGGGTGATGTTGTCGAAGGCGTCCGGGTCGTTGTGCTCGTAGTTGAGGCCCCTGGGGCTCTTGGTGACGGCGGTGAACACCTGGATGGCGACATTGCCCTCCTGCAGGCGGGGGATGTCCACCTGCCCGTAGCTGCCGCGCTGCGACAGATCGCGGTTCCACAGCAGCGAATCGGCGTGCCAGTCGCCGATCAGCAGGCTTTCGTGCAGGGCGCGCGCCTTGTCGGAGACCGGCCAGGGCGCCTCCTGCACCACCTGGTTGCGGCTTTTCTCCACCCAGGCCGGGGCGAAGATGAAGAATGCGGCCAGCCCCAGTGCCAGCACCACCAGCAGCCGCCCGAGCCACTTGCCGAATCTGCGCATTGCCCGATCTCCCCTGTTTCGGCGTTGTTTCGGCGCCGCAGGTTATGCCACCCCGGCCCCGCGGCCAAGAGGAGGGCAGGGGCGCGCGGGCTCAGCCTTCCATCGCCTCCAGCTCGTCGATCATCCCCGAGATCATGCCCAGCCCCTTGTCCCAGAACGCCGGATCGGAGGCATCCAGCCCGAAGGGGGCCAGCAGCTCGCGGTGATGGCGCGAGCCGCCCGCCCGCAGCATCTCGAAGTATTTCTTCTGGAATTCCGGGTCGCCCTCCTCGTAGGCGGCGTAGAGGGCGTTCACCAGCCCGTCGCCGAAGGCATAGGCGTAGACGTAGAAGGGCGAGTGGACGAAATGCGGGATATAGGCCCAGAAGGTCTCGTAGCCCTCCATGAAGTTGAAGGCCGGCCCGAGGCTTTCGGCCTGCACGCTCATCCACAGGGCGTTGATGTCGTCGGGGGTCAGCTCGCCGGCGCGGCGCGCCTCGTGCAGCTTGCACTCGAAGTCGTAGAAGGCGATCTGACGCACCACGGTGTTGATCATGTCCTCCACCTTGCCGGCCAGCAGCACGCGCCGCTCGTCGGTGGTTTCCGCCCCCTCCAGGAGCTTGCGGAAGGTGAGCATCTCGCCGAAGACGGAAGCCGTTTCGGCAAGCGTCAGCGGGGTGGAGGCCATCAGCTCTCCCTGTCCGGCGGCCAGCACCTGGTGCACCCCGTGGCCCAGCTCGTGGGCCAGCGTCATCACGTCGCGCGGCTTGCCGAGGTAGTTGAGCATCACGTAGGGGTGGGCCTCGGTCACCGTGGGATGGGCGAAGGCGCCGGGCGCCTTGCCGGGCTTGACCGCGGCATCGATCCAGCCGCGCTCGAAGAAGGGCCGCGCGATATCGGCCATTTCCGGCGAGAAGGAAGCATAGGCCTGCAGCACCGTCTCGGTGGCCTCCTCCCAGCCGATGATGCGGGTGTCCTCCATCGGCAGGGGGGCGTTGCGGTCCCACACCTCCAGCTTGTCGAGGCCCAGCCATCTGCGCTTGAGCTCGTAGTAGCGGTGGCTCAGCTGAGGATAGGCGGCAACCACCGCGTTGCGCAGCGCCTCGACGACCTCGGGCTCCACGTCGTTGGACAGGTGGCGCGCGGTCTGCGGGCTGGGCATTCCGCGCCAGCGGTCCTCGATCTCCTTTTCCTTGGTCAGCGTGTTGTGGACGCGGGCGAACAGCTTGATGTTGGCGCCGAAGACGCGCGCCAGCTCGCGCGCCGCGGCCTCGCGCCGGTCGCGCTGCTGCTCGGTAAGCAGGTTGAGCGTGGCCTCCAGGTTCAGCGCCTCGCCGTCGATGGTGAATTCAAGCCCGGCGACGGTTTCGTCGAACAGCTTGTTCCAGGCCGCGGCGCCGACCACGGAATGATCGTGCAGGAACTTCTCCAGCTCGTCCGAGAGCTGGTAGGGCCGCATGGCGCGCAGCCGCTCGAACATGCGCCGGTAATGGGCCAGCCCGGGGCTACGGGCCAGCATCGCGTCCAGCGCCTCGTCGTCGAGGCGGTTGACCTCCAGCGAGAAGAACACCAGCGGCGTGGTGTGGGCGGTCACCCTGTCCTGACAGTCGGACATGAACTTGGCGCGCTCGGCATCGGTGGTGTTCTGGTAGTAGCGCAGCCCCGCATAGGACATGATCCGCCCGGCCACCGTCTCGATGCGTTCGTAGCGCTGCACGCATTCCAGCATCCCCTCGGCATCGAGATCGGCCAGCCGGCCTTCGTAGTCGGCCGCGAAACTGGCGCAGGCCTCTTCCAGCCAGGCCATGTCCCGCTCGATCTGCGGGTCGTCGGGGGCGGGGTAGAGATCGGAAAGATCCCACTCGGGCAGGGGGCCGAGATCGCGCCCGCCGCTGGCGTCGGCGTCGAAAACGGGGGAAGGAAAGCGTGAAGACATCTGAACCTCGTCTGTTGTCGCCCAGACATAGGCCGCAGGCCCCGCCGGGTGCAAGCGGCCCATGTTTTCTCTTCTTCGGCCGGGAAAGGCCCCGCCCGACCGGGTTCAGCCTTCCTGTGGCAGCGGCTCGCGCAGGCCGACCGTGCGCAGCACCGTGAAGCCCACGACGGCCGAGATCAGCGAGCCGGTCATCACCCCCAGCCGCACCTGGTTCATCAGCTCCGGATCCTCGAAGCTGAGCGCCCCGATGAACAGCGACATGGTGAAGCCGATCCCCGCCAGGCAGGCCACGCCATAGATGTGCAGCCAGCCCACCCCGTGCGGCAGCCGCGCCCAGCCCAGCTTCACGATCGCCCAGCTGGCCGCGAACACCCCGATCTGCTTGCCCGCCACGAGCCCCAGCGCGATGCCCAGCGGCAGCGGCGCCAGCAGCCCGGCCACCGAGATTCCCTCCAGCACCACGCCGGCATTGGCGAAGGCGAAGATCGGCACGATCAGGTAGAGCACATAGGGCGCCAGGGCGTTTTCAAGCGCGTGCAGGGGGGACTTGCCCCATTTGTCGGTCATCGGGATGAAGAAGGCCGTCACCACCCCGGCCAGCGTGGCGTGCACGCCCGATTTCAGCACCAGCACCCACAGCACCACGCCAAGCAGGATGAACGGGGCCACCCGGTGCAGGCGCAGCCTGTTCAGCAGATAGAGCCCGGCCATCGGCAGCAGCGCCAGGAGAAGGTAGGAAAGCTTCAGCTCGGCGGTGTAGAACAGAGCGATGATCACGATCGCGCCCAGGTCGTCGAGGATCGCCAGCGTCAGCAGAAAGACCTTCAGCGCCGGGGGCGCCCTGTCGCCCACCAGCGCAAGCACCCCGAGAGCGAAGGCAATGTCGGTGGCCGCCGGAATGGCCCAGCCGCCCACGGTATCGGGATTGCCGAGGTTGAGCGTGAGGTAGATCAGCGCCGGGGCGAGCATCCCGCCCAGAGCCGCCATTCCCGGCAGCACCACGTCGCGCGGGTTCTTCAGGCGCCCTTCCAGCATCTCGCGTTTCAGCTCCAGCCCGATGAGGAAGAAGAAGATCGCCATCAGCCCGTCGTTGATCCACAGCACCAGCGGCTTTTCGAGCCCGCTGCCGTTGAGCGTGAGCGCCAGTTTCGCGTTCAGCATGGCGTCATAGACAGGCTGCAGTCCGGAATTGGCCACAACGAGGGCGGCCACGGCCGAGAGCATGAGCAGAACTCCGCCAGAGGCGTCGTGGCGGAAGAATCGGTCGATCGCGCGAAGCAGCATTTTGGGACGGGTCTCCTGTCGGGTTTCTTGTCGTTGCGGCCCACATAAAGGCGCCGGGGCGGCAATCAAGGGCAAACCGGCCGAATCTGCCACCGTGCCGCAGGGATGCAACGCTTCATCCGCCTGTCATCCGCTTGCAAGCGGCTCCCGTTGAGGGGACAACGGGGCATGGTGGAGGCATTCGATCATCCTGCGGCCCGCAGGCAAGGGCTTGCCGGTGTCGGGCGCGGCGCGGGCCGGTGGGCCGTAGCCGCTGCCCGCGGCGGGGGTGTGGTGCTGCAATGAGACTGCGCGATGCGACAGCCGGGGACGCGGCCGCGATCGCCGCGATCTGGAACCCCGAGATCCGCGAAACCTCGATCACCTTCAACTCGGTGGAGAAGACCCCGGAGGAGGTGGCGCAGATGATCCGGGCCCGCCAGGGCGCGGGGCATGGGTTCTTCCTTGCCGAAGGGGCTGGGAGAGAGATCCTCGGCTTTGCCACCTACGCCCAGTTTCGCGCCGGCGCGGGTTATGCGCGCACCATGGAACACACGGTGATCCTGGCCCGGGGCGCCCGGGGGCGCGGGCTGGGCCGAGAGCTGCTGGCGGCGGTGGAAGAGCACGCCCGCGCCGGCGGGGCGCATTCTGTCCTTGCCGGCGTCAGCGGCGAGAATCCGGCCGGCATCGCCTTTCATGCCGCCCTGGGCTACCGCGAGGTGGCGGTGCTGCCCCGGGTGGGCTTCAAGTTCGGCCGCTGGATGGACCTGCACCTGATGCAGAAATTTCTCCATCCGCCTGACAACCCCGGAAAAAACCGCTAGGAGAGGGGCATGTCCTTATGGTCGCGCATCGGTGAAGCCCTCTCGGCCCTGCGCAAGGGCGAGCCGCTCTCGGCGGTGTTCGAGAAGCTGCGCACCCCGCCCGAGCGCTCGATCGCCTTCACCATCGCGGTGATCGCGCTTTCGGCCAAGATGGCCAAGGCCGACGGGCTGGTCACCCGCGACGAGGTCACCGCCTTTCGCGAGGTCTTTACCATCCCCGCCGGCGAAGAGAAGAACGCCGCCCGCGTCTTCAACCTGGCGCGCACCGACGTGGCCGGTTTCGAGGAATACGCCCGCCGCATCAAGCGCATGTTCGACGGCGACGAGGGCACGTTGTGCGACCTGATGGAAGGGCTATTCTACATCGCCATGGCGGACGGGCAGTACCACCCCAAGGAAGAGGCCTTCCTCGAGCGGGTGGCCGAGATCTTCGGCCTGAACGAGCGCCAGTTCCGCGCCCTGCGCTCGCGCTTCGTGCCCGATGCCGAGCCCGACCCCTACGCGGTGCTGGGCCTGCCGCCCGATGCCTCTCTGGAAGAGGCCCGCGAGGCCTGGCGCAGGCTGGTGCGCGAAACCCACCCCGACAGGATGATGGCCCGCGGCCTGCCCGAGGAGGCGGTGAAGCTGGCCGAAAAGCGGCTGGTCGCCATCAACCGCGCCTGGGAAGAGATCAGCGGGGCGGCTGGCTGATGCCGCCTGACGCCCTCCCCGCGGGGGGCTGCATGGATTTCGCCCCCTGACCTTACCACGCCCGCCGCCATGGCCTATATTGGGGCCATGAAACGGATTGCCGCATACGGGCTTGCCCTGGCGCTGGCGGTCTCGCCGGCGGTGGCGCAGGAGGGGCGCGAGGAGATGCGCAAGGGGGTGCAGCTGCTTTCGGAAGGGCTGCAGCTGCTGCTGCGCGGCCTGGCCGACGAGATCGGGCCGATCCTTCTGGAGATTCAGGGCAGGATCATCGACCTGTCGCTTTACGAGCCCCCCGAGATCCTGCCCAACGGCG
This sequence comes from Paracoccaceae bacterium, assembly GCA_015487335.1. Lineage (GTDB taxonomy): Bacteria > Pseudomonadota > Alphaproteobacteria > Rhodobacterales > Rhodobacteraceae > S012-89. The sequence goes on along the minus strand of WFPZ01000017.1, from coordinate 17,233 downwards.
ACATCATCATCCGCCGCAAGGTCCCCCCGGGTGAAGAGCCCCCCGCGCCGCAAGACCCGCCTGCCGAGCCCGAACCGGGCGAGGAGATCGAACTGTAGCGCAAGGCAAGGCCCGGCCTCAGCCCCGCTTTCGGCCGTGGCGAACCACGGCCTCGGCCTCCAGCGCTGCTGCCAGCGAGCGAAAGCGCGCCTCCACCACCTCGCCGAACAGCCCCGCCCCGCGCGGCGTGAGCGTCAGCGTCAGCACCCGTTTCTTCGGCTGCCACTTGAGGCGGGCCAGATCTTCCGGCGCTTCGGTCGAGAACATCGCCCCGAAGCGCATTGCCTTGCCGGTGATCTCGGCCTCGCGCTGGCGCTTTTCGTCGATGAGCGCGAACAGCGGGGCGAAACGCGAACCCTCGCGGCTGTTCTTGTACCGGTGCAGCAGCGCCAGGCCCAGCCAGATGCGCTCCTGGTGGGTCAGGCCGCCGAGGTTGGCGCGGGTGGCGTTGTCGAAGCAGACCTCGGCGCGATAGTCGGGATGGGCCCGCCAGGTGACGTCGTGCAGCAGGCAGGCGGCCCGCACCATCCGCTTGCGCTGGGGGGGGGCTGATTTGAACAGCGGCTCGATGAAACGGTAAAGCTGGCGCCCGAAGCCGGGCATGCGGGCATCCCGGGCCTCGGCAAAGCGCGCCGCTTCGATCAGCGGGTCGCGGCGGCGCAGCTTCTGGGGCATCTGTTCGTAAAGCAGGCCCTCGCGGAGGCCGTAGCTGGATACCGCGATCTCGCCCGGGCGGAAGCTGCGCAGCAGCTGCTTGAGCACCACCCCCGCCAGCGGCACCAGCGACAGCCGGGCCAGAGAGGTGCCGGTGCGCGCGCGCAGCTCGCTCAGCTCGTGCTCGCCGATCCAGCGCACGGTCTCGGTCACCGCGCGCGGGGTCATGCGGTATTCGTGCAGGACATGCAGCGGATAGCCGCGCCGCTCCATGTCGAGCCGGGCGATCGCCCGCCAGCTGCCGCCCACGAGATACAGCCGCTTGTGCTCGCGGCCCATGTGTTCGGCCAGCTCTTCCATCACCGCGCGCACATGGGCCTTCACCGCCTTGCGCCCGCCTCTGATGTTCTGCAGCTTCAGCGGCCCCAGCGGAGAGCTGATGCACCGGCCCACCTCGCCGTCGCGCAGCTCGGCCAGTTCCATCGACGAGCCGCCGATGTCGCACACCAGCCCGTCCGCGCCGGGCCAGCCCAGCAGCACCCCCTGGGCCGAAAGGCGCGCCTCCTCCTCGCCGTCGATGACGTAAAGCCGCAGGCCGGTTTCGCGCTCCACCTCGTCGCGGAACTCCGGGCCGTCCTCGGCCTCGCGCACCGCCGCGGTGGCCACCGCGCTCAGCGGCAGCGCGCCCATGCCCTCGGCCAGCAGCTGGAAGCGGCGGATCGCGGCCAGGGCGCGGGCCCGCCCCTTGGGGTTGAGGCGGCCCGTCTCGCCCAGTCCCGCGCCAAGCGCGCACATGATCTTTTCGTTGTAGAAATAGGCCGGAGAGCGGGCCGCCCCGTCGAACACCACCAGCCGCACCGAGTTGGAGCCCACATCCACCACGCCCACGCGCGAGAGCGCCCGTGCCGAAGGATCGTCGAAGAGAGGGCGGCCGAATGGCCCCCAGTCGTCGCTTTGCGGTTCGCCGCCGTCCATGCGCACCGTCCCCCTGTCGCTGGCGCCACCCTGCCAAGGGCGCGCGCCCCCGTCAATCGTCGGAATGGGTCAGCTCGGGCACGTCCGCCGCCCCCGCCGAGCCGCGCCCCGACAGCGAGGGGTATTCCATGAAGAAGCGGTGGCAGTTGAAGGGGTGCTCGGGGTCGGCGGGCGTGGCGCGCAGATAGCTGCCATCGGGGCGCAGCACCCATGTCTGGGCCTCGTCGGCGAGGTTGGCGGCCATGATCTGGCTGACGATCTGCGCCTTCACGGTGGGATTCCTGATCTGCACCAGCGTCTCCACCCGGCGCGAGAGGTTGCGGTCCATCCAGTCGGCCGAAGAGATGTAGACCCGCGCCTTCCTGGAGGGCAGCCCGTGGCCGTTGCCGAAGCAGACGATGCGCGAATGTTCCAGAAAACGCCCGACGATGGATTTCACCCGGATGTTCTCGCTCAGCCCCCTGATGCCGGGGCGCAGCCCGCAGATGCCGCGCACCACCAGGCTGATCTTCACCCCTGCCCGGGAGGCGGCGTAAAGCGCATCGATCACGTCGGGCTCGATCAGCGCGTTCATCTTGGCCCAGATCGCCGCCGGCTTGCCGGCACGGGCGAACCCGGCCTCGCGCTCGATGAGCTCCAGCAGGGTGGACTTGAGGTTGATCGGCGAGATCGCCAGGTTTTCCAGCCCCACCGGCTGGGCATAGCCCGAAAGGTAGTTGAACACCTTGGTGGCGTCGCGCCCCAGCGCCGGGTCGCAGGTGAAGAAGCTCAGGTCGGTGTAGATGCGGGCGGTGATCGGATGATAGTTGCCGGTGCCGTAATGGGTGTAGGTCACCAGCCTGTCGCCCTCGCGGCGCACCACCACGGAAATCTTGGCGTGGGTCTTGTAGTTGATGAAACCGTAGACCACATGCGCCCCGGCGCGCTCCAGCCGCCGCGACAGGCGGATGTTGGCGGCCTCGTCGAAACGCGCCTTGAGTTCCACCAGCGCGGTGACGGACTTGCCCGCCTCGGCGGCCTCGGCGAGGGCGGCCACGATCGGGCTGTCGCGCGAGGTGCGGTAGAAGGTCTGCTTGATGGCCAGCACGTCGGGGTCGCGCGCCGCCTGCTGCAGGAAGCGCACCACCATGTCGAAGGTCTCGTAGGGGTGGTGCAGCAGCATGTCCTTCTGGCGGATGGCGGCAAACATGTCGCCGTCGTGGTCCTGAACGCGCTCGGGCACGCGCGGGGTGAAGGAGGGCCACAGCAGGTCGGGGCGCTCGTCGAGCACCAGCTCGGAGAGGTCCGACATGCCCAGCAGCCCGTGCACCTCCACCACCTCGTCCTCCTGGACGTGAAGCTCGTCCATGATCAGCCGGCGCAGCGGCCGCGGGGCGCCGGCCGAAACCTTCAGCCGCACCACCTCGCCGCGGCGGCGCCGTTTCAGCGCCACCTCGAATTCGCGCACCAGATCCTCGGCCTCGTCCTCTACCTCGAGGTCGGAATCGCGCAGAACCCGGAAGGCGCAGCTGCCGGTGGCCCTGTAGCCGGGAAAGAGGCTGTCGAGGTGGATCAGCAGCACCTCCTCCATGGGCAGGAAGCGCCGCTTGCCGGGGGCGCTGGGCAGGCTGACGAAACGGTCGATCTGCTGCGGGATCGGCAGCAGCGCCTGCAGCGGCCGCCTGTCGGACTTGCGCTCCAGCTGCAGCGCCAGGGCCAGCCCGGTGTTGGGGATGAAGGGAAAGGGGTGGGCCGGATCGATGGCCAGCGGCGAGAGCACCGGGAACACCTGGTTGAGGAAGACGTCCTCCAGGTGGCGGCGGTCCTCTTCGGTGAGGCGGGCGCGGGTGCAGATGGTGATGCCCTCGCCCTCCATCTCCTGCTTGAGGCGGTCCCAGATTTCCTGCTGGGCCTGCATCAGGGCGCGGGCGTCGCGGTTGATCAGCACCAGCTGCTCGGCCGGGGTCAGCCCGTCGGCCGCGGGGGTGGTGTTGCCGGCATTGGCCAGCTCGCGCAGGCCGGCCACGCGCACGGTGTAGAACTCGTCGAGGTTGGTGGCCGAGATCGACAGGAAGCGCACCCGCTCCAGCAGCGGTACGCGGGGGTTGTCGGCCTCTTCCAGAACCCGGCGGTTGAAGGCCAGCCAGCTGAGCTCGCGGTTGAAGAAGCGTTTGGGGCCTGCGTACTCGGCCTTGTCGAGGGCAACCGGCTCGGGGAAGGGGGCCTTGAGAAAGTCTCCGGCAATTTCGGGCATGCGGCTGGGGCTCCTGACAGGTGTTCGGGGCATCATGTATGCCCCCGGCCCGGGTTGTCCAGCAGGGCCGATGCCAGATTGCGGGTGATCCGCCGCCGGCGGGCCAGCGCCTCGCGGTCCAGCGCCTCGACCAGGCGGCGCGCCGCCTCGAAGCTGCGCTCCATCCGCGGCACGAGATAGCCGATCAGCCCCGGATCCACCGCCAGCTGCCGGTCGGCGAAAAGCTTCAGTAGAACCGCCGAGAGCAGCGCATCGTCCGGGGGCTCCAGCCGGGCCAGCGGCGTGCCCTGCAGCCGGCTGGCCAGATCGGGAAGGGCGAGGCCCCACTCGGCGGGCGGGGCGGCGGCGGTGAGCAGCAGATGCCCGCCCTCGGCCAGGATCAGGTTGTGCAGGTGAAACAGCGCCGCTTCCGCCTCCTCGTCGCCGGCCACGGCTTCGGCATCTTCCAGCGCCAGGCGCGGGCTGTCCTTCACCAGCGCGGCCACCTCGGCGCGGCGCAGCCGGGATGCGGACATCACCCGCGCCTCGGCTCCGGCCGCCCAGACATGGGCGAGATGCGTCTTGCCCGCCCCCGGAGGGCCCACCAGCAGCAGCTTGCGCTGGGGCCAGTCGCGCCATCCCTCCACAGCCGCCACCGCCATGGCATTGGCCGGCGCCACGAAGAAATCCTCGCGGCCGAGCGCCGGTTTCGTCGGCAGGTCGAAGGCAAGCTGCTGGGGCATGTCAGTTGCCGGAACGTCCCGAGGTGCCCCTGTAGAGCAGGCTCTCGCGGTAGCGGGCCACCGCAAACCGGGCCAGCACTCCGACCGCGGCGGCCACGGGCACCGCCACCAGCATGCCGACGAAGCCGAACAGCGTGCCGAAGGCGGCCAGCGCGAAGATCAGCCACACCGGGTGCAGCCCGACGCTGCTGCCCACCAGCTTCGGCGTCAGGATGTTGCCCTCGAGGAACTGGCCGGCGAAGAAGATCGCCACCACCGCCGCGATCCAGCCCCACTCTCCCCAGAACTGGAACAGCGCCAGACCGAAGGCCAGCGCCCCGCCGACGATCGCCCCAACGTAGGGAATGAACGAGATCAGCCCGGCGGTGAACCCCACCACCAGCCCGAACTGCAGCCCCACCAGCATCAGGGATATGGCGTAGAAGGCGCCGAGGGTCACCATCACCATGCCCTGGCCGCGGATGAAGGAGGCCAGGGTTTCGTCGATTTCGCGGGCCAGCTGGCGGATGGTGGGGGCGTGATCGCGCGGCAGGAGGCTGTCCACCTCGGCGACCATCCTGTCCCAGTCCATCAGCAGATAGAAGGTGATGACCGGCACCAGCACCACAAGCACCACCACGTTGACCAGCCCGGCGGCCGAGTTGAGCAGCCCGGTCAGCAACGCGCCGCCCCTGGCGCGCAGCGTCTCGCCGATGACGGCCAGCGACTGGTAAAGCTGGCTTTCGCTGTCGAGCAGGGCGGGAAAGCGCTCGATCAGGAAGTTGCGGAGATTTTCCACCAGCGCGGGCGCGGTCTCGATCAGCCCGGAGGCCTGGCTCACCAGCGCCGGGATCACCAGAAGCGCCGCGAGGACGAACGCCAGTGCCGCCGCGGCCGTGATCGCCACCGTGGCCAGCACCCGCGGCAGGCCCAGCCGCTCCAGCCGGTCGGCGATCGGGTCGAGGCAATAGGCCACCGCGCCGCCCAGCACGAAGGGCAGGATGACATCTCCCAGCACCCACAGAATCGCGAAGAACACCGCCGCGGCGATGCTCCAGTATTTCACCTGTTCCCTGACCGGCAGGCCCATGCTGCTCCTCTCGCTTGCGACCGGTATTGCCGCTATGGCCGCCCTTATCAAGGCCCCGCTTGCCTGCCTCCGGCCGATGGCATAGACGAAACGGCAGATCCCGATACGCGAAAGGGCCGCCACACATGCGTCTTACCCGATATTTCCTGCCCGTGCTCAAGGAAACGCCCGCCGAGGCGCAGATCGCCAGCCACCGGCTGATGCTGCGCGCCGGCATGATCAAGCAGGCCGCCGCCGGCATCTACTCGTGGCTGCCGCTGGGCTTTCGGGTGCTGAAGAAGATCGAGCGCATCGTGCATGAGGAACAGCAGCGCGCCGGCCATATCCCGATGCTGATGCCCACCCTGCAGCCGGCCGGCCTGTGGCGCGAGTCGGGCCGCTATGATGCCTACGGCCCCGAGATGCTGCGCATCAAGGACCGCCACGGGCGCGAGATGCTCTATGGTCCCACCAACGAAGAGCTGATCACCGACATCTTCCGCGCCCACGTGAACAGCTACAAGGACCTGCCGCTGACGCTCTATCACATCCAGTGGAAGTTCCGCGACGAGATCCGCCCCCGCTTCGGGGTGATGCGCGGGCGCGAGTTCTACATGAAGGACGGCTACAACTTCGACATCGACCGCGACAGCGCGATCCATGCCTACAACCGCCACATGGTCAGCTATCTGCGCACCTACGAGCGCATGGGGCTGCAGGCGATACCGATGCGCGCCGATTCCGGGCCCATCGGCGGCGACGACACCCATGAATTCCTGGTGCTGGCCGAGACCGGCGAATCGGAAGTCTTCTATGACAGCGCGGTGACCGATCTGAGGCTCGGCGACCGCCACATCGATTACGACGATGCGGAGGAATGCGCCGCCATCGCGAAGGAATGGACGACCCCCTACGCGCGCACCGACGAAACCCATGACGAGGCGCTGTTCGCGCAGATCCCTCAGCAGCGCCGCCGCCGCTCGCGCGGCATCGAGGTGGGGCAGATCTTCTACTTCGGCACCAAATACTCCGAGCCGATGGGCGCCATGGTCGTCAACGACAAGGGAGAACGCGTGCCGGTGCACATGGGCAGCCACGGCATCGGGGTGAGCCGCCTTGTCGGGGCGATCATCGAGGCCAGCCACGACGAGCGCGGCATCATCTGGCCCGAGGGCGTGACCCCCTTCCATGTGGGGCTGGTCAACCTGCGCCAGGGCGATCCCGGGGCCGACAGCGCCTGCGAGGACATCTACAAGGCGCTCGCCGCCCACGGGCTGGAGACGCTCTACGACGACCGCGAAGAGCGCGCCGGCGCCAAGTTCGCCACCATGGACCTGATCGGCCTGCCCTGGAGGATCACCGTCGGGCCGCGCGGGCTGAAGAACGGGGTGGTGGAGCTGACCTGCCGGCGCACCGGAGAAAGCGAGGAACTCGCCCCCGAGGCCGCCGTCGAGCGCGTGGCCGAGATCTACGCCCCGCATCACGCCCACCACGAGGGCCTGCCCGTGCCCATGGCCGGGCGCGCCTTCCACACCTGGCTCTGAGCGATGTCGCAAGTCGACTGGTCGCGCATCCCGCCGCCCGGGGACGATGGCGGGGCGGACCACCTGCCGGGAAGAAGACTGCCTGACGTGGCGCTGCCCGCGACCGACGGCCGGATGGTGACTCTCTCGCGCCTTCCCGGGCGCACGGTGGTCTACATCTATCCGATGACCGGCCGCCCCGACACACCGCTGCCCGAAGGGTGGGACATGATCCCCGGTGCGCGCGGCTGCACCCCGCAATCCTGCGCCTTCCGCGATCATTTCGAAGAGCTGCGCGCGCTCGGGATCGATGCATTGTTCGGGCTTTCGGTGCAGGATACCGCCTGGCAGCAGGAGGCCGCTCAAAGGCTGCGCCTGCCGTTCGCGCTGCTGTCGGATGCGGAGATGAAACTGACGCAGGCGTTGCGCCTGCCCACCATGCAGGTGCACGACACGACGCTTCTCAAACGCCTCACACTGATCCTCGACGAGGGCGAGATCGCCAGGGTCTTCTACCCGGTCTTCCCGCCCGACGCCCATGTGGATGAGGTGATCGGCTGGCTGCGCGAGAACGGCTGAGGGCAGAATGCCCGCCTGCAGGGGGCGGCCTTTCGGCTGCGGCGCGCGCATTTCAGGGCGGAAGAAGAACACGGGCGCCCCTTCATCTTGCCCAAATACTCCGGTGCCGGCCCTTGTGCCGGGAAGGCCGGATTTGGCAAAAGGCGAGGCTTGCGGGCCTGCACGGCCCTTGACCCGCCTGCCCATCCGTCGCACCTTCCGCCAAAACCGCAGGAGCAGCCCTTGGCCACCCGCACCGCCCCGTTTTCCCGTTTCGAATGGATGATCGCCTGGCGTTATCTGCGCGCGCGCCGCGCCGAGGGCGGGGTCAGCGTGATGACATGGATCAGCCTTCTCGGCATCACGCTGGCGGTCTTTGCCCTGATCGCCACGCTGGCGGTGCGGGCGGGATTCAGGGCCGAGTTCGTGGACACCATCCTGGGGGCCAATGCCCATGTCACCGTCTATTATCCGGTGCATGAAAACGAGGCCGGGCAGGTGACCACCACGATCTCGGGCTACCGCGAGATCGCCGCGCGCATCCGCGCCATCCCCGGCGTCACCCGCGCCGCGCCGCTGGTGCGCGGGCAGGTGATGGCCAACATGCGCGACAACAACGTGGGGCTGGACGTCTACGGCATTTCCCTGGAAGATCTGCGCAGCCTGCCGCGGATCGCCGCGGGCGAGGGGGCCCGGGGCTCTCTGGAGCGTTTCGACGAGGGCATCGCCATCGGCTCGGGCGTGGCGCGCCAGCTAGGGGTGCGGGTGGGCGACCGCATCCGCCTGATCTCGCCCAATGGCGTGCGCACCGCCTTCGGCACCAGCCCCCGCGTCAATGCCTACGAGGTGGTCTACATCTTCAGCGCCGGCCGCTACGACATCGACAACACCCGCGCCTACCTGCCCTTCGAGGAGGCGCAGCGGTTCTTCAATCGCGACGGGGTGGCCGACGAGATCGAGGTGATGGTGGAAGACCCCGAGAACGTCGAGGCTTACGCCCCGGCGCTGCTGCAGGCCGCCGGAGAGCGGGCCCTGCTGTGGACATGGCGCGACCGTTCGGGCGCCTTCCTGCGGGCGCTGGATATCGAGGACAACGTGATGTTCATCATCATGTCGATCCTGGTGCTGATCGCGTCGATGAACATCGTCTCGGGGCTGATCATGCTGGTGAAGAACAAGGGGCGCGACATCGGCATTTTGCGCACCATGGGGCTGACGGAGGGCTCGGTGCTGCGCGTGTTCTTCATCTGCGGGGCGCTGGTGGGGGTGCTGGGCACCGCCTTCGGCGTGGTGCTGGGCGCGCTTTTCGCCCTGTACATCGATCCGATCTTTTCCTTCGTGAACTACGTGGCCGGCGGCGGGGTGTGGGATCCGTCGATCCGCGGCATCTACAACCTGCCGGCGAAGCTGCAGGCGGGCGACGTGATCTCGGCGGTGGTGCTGTCGCTGGGGCTGTCGTTCGGGGTCACGCTGTTTCCGGCCCGCCGCGCGGCGCGGATGAACCCGGTGGAGGCGCTGCGCTATGAGTGAGCCGGTGCTGGCCCTGGAGGGTATCGAGAAGGCCTATCTGCGCGGCACGCCGGGCGAGGTGGTGGTGCTGCGCGGCGCCTCGCTTGCGCTGGCGCGCGGCGAGGTGGTGGCGCTGGTGGCGCCCTCGGGGGCGGGCAAGTCGACGCTCTTGCACATCGCCGGGCTGCTGGACACGGCGGATGCCGGGCGGGTGGTGCTGGGCGGGCGCGAGATGACCGGCCTGTCGGACCGCCAGCGCACCCGCGCCCGGCGCGAGGACATCGGCTTCGTCTATCAGTTCCATCACCTTCTGCCCGAATTCACGGCGCTGGAAAACATCGTCCTGCCGCAGCTGGCCAACGGGGTGGCGCCGGGCAGGGCGCGGGCGCGGGCGCTCGATCTTCTGGGGCGCGTGGGGGTGGAGGCGCGCGCCGATCACCGCCCGGCGGCACTTTCGGGCGGCGAGCAGCAGCGGGTGGCCTTCTGCCGGGCGCTGGCCAACGCCCCGCGCCTGCTGCTGGCCGACGAGCCCACCGGCAACCTCGACCCGGACACCGCCGAGCGGGTCTTCGCCACGCTGCTGGATCTGGTGCGCGAAACCGGCCTGTCCGCCCTGATCGCCACCCACAACCTCGAGCTGGCGGCGCGGATGGACCGGGTGCTGCGGCTTGACCACGGGGTGATCAGCGATGGGTGAGGCGCGCGTGGCGGGGCCGGGGCATGAGTATTTCCGGCAAGATGAAGGGGCGAGGCGATGAGCGGGCCGCTGACGGGGGTGAGGATCGTCGAGATCGCCGGGCTCGGCCCCACGCCCTTTGCCGCCATGACCCTGGCCGATTTCGGCGCCGAGGTGGTGCGCATCGAGCGCCCCGGCGCGCGGCCGCTGATCCCTCAGGAGGTGGACATCCTCAACCGGGGCCGGGGCTTCGTGGAGCTGGACCTGAAATCGCCCGCAGGCCGCGAGGCGGCGCGCGCCCTGATTTCCCGGGCCGACGGGCTGATCGAGGGCATGCGCCCGGGGGTGATGGAGCGCCTCGGCCTGGGCCCCGACGAGATGCTGGAGGCCAATCCGCGGCTGGTCTACGGGCGCATGACGGGCTGGGGCCAGCAGGGGCCGCTGGCGCACACGGCCGGGCACGACATCAACTACATTTCCCTGACCGGCATGCTGCACGCGATCGGCGGCGAAGAGCCGGCGGTGCCGCTCAACCTGCTGGGCGATTTCGGCGGCGGTGGCATCTACCTGGCCTTCGGGATGGTTTGCGCGCTGCTGGAAGCGGCGCGCTCGGGGCGGGGGCAGGTGGTGGATGCGGCAATCGTCGATGGCGTGGCGCATCTTTCGGCGATGATCCACTCGCTGCGCGCGGCGGGCCTGTGGGCGGACCGGCGCCGCGCCAACCTGCTCGACGGGGCGGCGCCCTTCTACACCACCTACCGCTGCGCCTGCGGCGGGCATGTGGCGGTGGGGGCGATCGAGGGCAAGTTCTGGGCCGCGCTGCTGGAGGGGCTGGGGATCGTGGACATGCCGGCGCAGATGTCGGTGGCCGACTGGCCTGCCATGCGCGCCCGTCTGGCCGAGGTTTTCGCCACCCGCACCCGCGACGAGTGGGCCGCGCTCTTCGAGGGAACCGACGCCTGCGTCACCCCGGTGCTCTCCATCGACGAGGCCCGGCGCGCCCCGCACATGCGGGCGCGAGACGTGTTCGGCCCGCACGGCCCGAACCCCGCCCCGCGCCTGTCGCGCACGCCGCCCCGGGCGCGCGGCGAAGAGGGCGCGCTGACGCCGGAGGACGTGCTGGAAAGGTGGGGTGCGCAGGTCGGGGAACAGGCCGGATAGGCGGGATTTCCATCTCTGACCGGCAGTGATTCACTTTCTGTGAGGAGCAGGAGGCGAGCAGGCTGACCTGACTGGCAGATTCCGAGCAGTCGGTGACACAGCTGTTGCTGCGGGTCAGTTAGAGCGAGACGGGGTTAGGTGAAGCCTATCCTGCATTTTTGAGTTTGAGGGCGCGCGCATTAGGCTTCTGAGCCCAGTCCGGGTTTGGCCACGCTGCTTCTTCTGCTAGGATCGAGGGCAAGGTCAAGTTCGCCCTCAAGAGGTCCGGGTTTGGCCACGCTGCTTCTTCTGCTAGGATGACGTCTCGACCAGGGACAGCCTGAACGACGTCCGGGTTTGGCCACGCTGCTTCTTCTGCTAGGATCCCTGCGTTCCCTGTATGACCATGGCCCATGTCCGGGTTTGGCCACGCTGCTTCTTCTGCTAGGATACGGTTCGCGCGCAACTGCTGCTCCCGATAGTCCGGGTTTGGCCACGCTGCTTCTTCTGCTAGGATGGACGGGCGCAGTGGACGCCGCGCGATTATGTCCGGGTTTGGCCACGCTGCTTCTTCTGCTAGGATGCCGAGGTTCCTGCGTTCGTGGCCGATTATGTCCGGGTTTGGCCACGCTGCTTCTTCTGCTAGGATGACTGCCGGGAGCTTGAGCATGGACTGGTCGTCCGGGTTTGGCCACGCTGCTTCTTCTGCTAGGATCTCACCCTCGTCGACGAAGCACCGGAGGTAGTCCGGGTTTGGCCACGCTGCTTCTTCTGCTAGGATTAACCCCGCGCAACCCATTGTTGCGCGGGGATTTTCTTGGGATCCAGCATCGAGATTCCGGCCAGGAAATGTTTAGAAAAGCGCAAGTTGGCGCGGTTTTTCGTCCGGTGATTGCGGTTTCGCTCGTCCGCGATAGACTTTGCTCTGCGCATATTGCTTGTCGGTGAAGAACAGCACCTGAACATGGCCAGAGGGGGGCACGCATTCGCCAACCTTGCGCGCATATGATTCGGCTTTCTCCCGGCTCCAAGCATGGCGCAAGTATACCGAAAACTGGACCATCTCGAACCCAAGATCGAGAAGGTCGTTGCGAAACCGCGTGGCCCGCTTGCGCTCGGCCTTCGTGCCAACGGGCAGATCGAAAAGGACCCAGACCCACATGATCCGATACCCCGACAGTTGCGTGTAACGTTCAGCCATTGGCCGTGCCCCCGACTTCGTCCGGCAGCGGGCGGGACGGGAAATCGAGCCGCAACTTGCGGTCGAGAAAGGAAGTGGCCAGGCTGCGGGCGAGGTAGAGAAGCACGTGCGATAGCGGCGTCGCACCATTCTTCGTCGGAAAATCGGCATTGAGGCAGGCGATCAGTTCTTCGCGAGCCTCCCCGACGCTGGTGATGCCGCCTCGCACAAGCCTGCAAACGGCAAGGTCGATGGTTGGCCGGAAGGGCTCCATCAGATCGTCGGCCAGCGCCAGCGCGTCGCCGCCCGAGCGGTGGTGCAGGGAGAGGGAAGGGTGCAGCCCGGCGGCGACGATGGCGCGCGCGGTGGCGGCGCGCAGCACGGCATAACCGTAGTTGAGCAATGCGTTGGCGCCTTCGGCCTCGCGGTCGCGGCGAAAGTCCCTGCCCATGAGAAGCGGCCAGTAGGCCTGGGCGGCCTGGGCCTCGCGGTTGTCAGGGTCGCCCGAGCGCACGGCCATCGTCAGCCGGCGCAGCCGCTCGGAGGGAGCCCCGACCCGCTCGAGCGCCTCGGCCTGGGCGGCGATCTTGTGGCGCACCATGGCAGCCCAGGCCTGTTTGCGCAGCGGGCGCGACGCGGCGGCCTGGGCGCGGAAACGTTCGCCTTGTGCGTGGTGGCCTGCAAGCGGCAACACAACGGCCACCGGGGTGAAGTTGTGGCCCAGGATCATGACCGGGACCGCGCGCGCCGCCAGTTCGGCAAGCGCGGTGTTTGACCACATCACGCCGGGGCTTGCGGCCAGGACCGCCTCGATGTCGTCAAGGCCAAGGCGCCCCGCCTCCCGCCCCTCGGCATCGACGGCCAGAAAGCCGCGGCGCTTGTGCACGGACAGCCCCATGCGCGTGAGTTCCAGTATCTGTCCAACCATCCTGACCTCCTCAAATGGATGAGGCCCGACAGGTTGGCCTGTGCTTCAGTGACTGCCTCCGCCCCCTTCAGTTTCTACCGTGCGGGATGGTCCGCACCCGGCCCGTTTCGTCGATCCGAACGCGGCGGGCACGACGGGCCTTCAGTATCGAGATGGTTGCGAAGTCCCAGCGGAAGGGATCGTCCGGGTCATTGTGGCGCTTGTCGTATTCGCCGGCCTCATTGACCCCGACGAGACGCATCCGATTTGCACTCGGCTCAAGCCGGACGACGCGCTTGATCCTGTTGTTGCCCTCGATCGGCTTGCCGTCATCGCCCAGATCGAACAGCTGGATCGTGTCGTTCTTGTAGAGCCGCATGATGAAACGGGCATCAGGGTATTCCGTGCGCCAGTCGCGCGCATTTCCGGACTGTGCCGCCCAGATATCGGTGGCGTGGTGGAACCATCTGCCGTCAGGGGCTTCGAGGATGTCCATCCATGCGATCCCATCCGGGACCAGCCATTTGTAGGGGCGGCCTTGTGCATCGCGCACAGGGCGCGCGTTCTCGGCGGGCTTGATGATCCTCAGCCGCCGGTGGCCGCTCTTTTCGCTCCACGTCGCGAGCGCCTCGGCCAGCTTCTTCCTGTCGCCGCGCAGCCCTTCGGTGGCGCGCAGCAACTCTTCGCGGATCTTCTCGTCGCGCACCTGTCCGATCTCCTTGGCGGTCAGCGCGATGACCGGCTTGCGCACAACCAGATTGCCGATGGTGCGCGCGGCCTGGTTCTCGGGCACATCGCGGATCAGCCCATAGGCGGTGTCTTCGTGCAGGCGGCCGCTGGCGGAATGGTCCGGGCGGTGGCTGGCCTGCACGCGCCGCACCCGTTCCATCACCTGGTCGCGGTAGCCCTCGAACGGCTCGGGTGGGGCGGGCAGCACCCGGTCGAGCTCCTCTGCGCCGATCTGGCGGGCGTAGGTCTGAAGCTGCTGGATCATGCGCCGGTCGATCACCCCGATCACCGCCGCATCCAGCGCGTGATGGCGGTGGTCGTCGCGGGTCTTGGCGTTGTGATCGGGCAGGTATATGCCCCAGCGGCGGCGCATCATGGCGGTCATGCGCCCCACGGGCATCCAGATGTTCGACGTGCCGTCCCTGGGGAAAAGCGCCTCGGCATAGGCGCGCACCACGCGGGCCAGATAGCCGGTGGCATGCAGTTGCCGATCCTCGAAGCTCTTCTGCTCCTGCCATTTTTCGAGCGCATCGGGCAGGAAACGCCAGAGCTTGTGCCTCATGCCGGGCGCGGCCTTCACCCGGTCGATGATGGCGACGAGTTCATCGTCGCTCCATGCGTCGCCGGGCGCGCGCTTGCCCTTGATGCGGTTGGCGGAGCGGAAGCAGACCGTCTTGTTGGCGGGTGTGTCGTCGAAGGTATCCTCGAAGGGCAGGATATGGTCGATCTCCACGTCGTCGGAGTGAAGCTGATGGAGCGAGATCGGGCGCCCCGAATAAGGGCACAGGCGGTCCGCCGGGGTCTGGCCCAGTTCTTCCCACAGGCGCATGCGCAAGAGCCGATCGCCCATGCGTTGGCCCGGGGCGACAATGCCCGCCGCTTCCAATTCGGCGCGCCATGTGTCGTTACGCTTCGTGTTGGCCTTGATCGTGCGCTCGATCTCGTTCAGTTCGCGCGCCGATTTCGCCATGTCTCGGGTGGTCTCGATGACCACCTGCGCGGGCTTGCCGTAGCGCTCGATCAGCGCATTCATCACCCTCCGGAACTGGCCGAGCGCGATGTGCACGGTCGGATTTGCGATCCGTCCGAAACGGATGTCGGGCGGGTCCTCCGGGTTGCCCGTGCCGGTGCCGATCATCCGTTGAAGCGCTGGCAATTCGTTGTAGCGCGGCAGGCGGTCAAGACCCGGGTCATCCTGGGGGCGCAGATCGGAATGGTGGATCACGGCGCCTTCGCCGAACAGGCCGCGTTCGCCGGCCATGCGCACCGCGTCGCTGTAGACGATCACCTCTTCGCGCATCACCTGCACGATCGCCCGTGCCGCCCGCTCGCCCAGCATGATATGGCCCTCGGGCAGGGGGATTTTTTCGACTGCCGCGGCGGTTTCGCGCTCAAGCCCGCATTCATTCATCAGGCGGTGAACGGCCTCTTCAGGGGTTTCAGCGGCATCAAGGATTTCCAGCAGGCGCAGCCTTTGGGCCTCGTCCCAGCTGTCCCAGTTTTCGGCCAGCGGTCCCGGCTTGCGCTTCGTGCCCAGCATTCGGGCGACAGTCTGGTTGCAGGCAAGCGCCTTGAGTCCGCCGCGTTCAAGATTGATCTCGGTATCCATGGGCAGTTTCAGAAGCCTGCGCAAGCCCTTCCATGTCAGCTTGTTGCCGGCCATGAGGTGTCGGGCGACCAGGTTGCGCGCGGTTGGCTCGAGCGCCCGTTCGCCGCTTTCGCCAAGGATGCGCAGCGAGTTGAGCTGCTGGAGAATGACGAACTCCTGTGCCAGGGGATGCCACTTTGGCAGGCGGAAATCCTCGGGAAAGAAGGTGCAGCGCCCGGGTTGGACCGGCTTCAGCGGGCGCTGGAAGAAGAGCGTGTCGCGGATGGCGTCGCGCTTTTCGTCGGTCAGGTTCGGATGGTGGCGGGCCTGCACGCGCCAGATATGATCGAACTCGTCCTCCAGCATCTGGCGCGTGGGGTAGAAATCATACCCCTTGTCGTTACCCAGGTGTATGCGCACCGGCTTGCCCGCCATATGGCGTCTTGCAAGCCACACCCCATAGGTCGGAGCGCCTTCCTGAGCCAATCGTTCGCGGAGCTGAGCGGCAGCAGGGGCGATCTTGCCACTTTCTTCCTCGTTGGCACGATCGGTTTTTCGATTGCTCCTGAATCCCCGATGCTTCGAGATGTGCCAGATGGCGCGTCCCAACTCATACAAGGAGCATTTCTCCTGAGCCACACGCTGGCGCGCTTGATAAGGATCGATGGCAAAAAAGGCGGCGCGCTCCTCCGGCCTGTCCCTGGCAGGCATCAGCCCCGCCGACACCAGCTGTTCTTCAAGCCGCTGCCGCCGTTTCTTGCGCCGATCGATCTGACGCCGCTGCTGGCGAGGTTGTCGGCGACCAGCGGCATTGGACTCTTTCGACTTGGGATCGCGACCGGTCGGGAATATCCGCACGCCCATGTCAACAAGCTGTGTGGGTTTTTGTCTTTCGTTGAGTTTGAATACGGCCCAGCCGAGTGAGCCGGACCCCAGATCAAATGCAAAGCGATACATCGTGACAGCTGCCCAGGCTTGAAAAATCATTGGACGTCAGCTTACAATACAATTCCTAGCAGAAGAAGCGGCGTGGTCTTTCCCGCGATAAGGTGAAAGATCCACACCATTGGGGCAGGCCGAGGCCTGCCCCTTAACTTGACAGGCTACCGAAAAAGTCTCGCAGCCAGAACCGTTTTCCTTCGGAAGCCAGGCTTCTGCGGGCATCCGCCCGTTTGCGGGAAGGTCATGCTTTCCTGGGCAGTTTTCCTGGCTTCACGCTGCCAGCAATCGGGGCAATCGGGCAAGATTGTCGGCAGCCATTGCCAGGATGAAGCGGGCTCGGACGCGCTCAAGCCCGTGATAGACGGTCCGGGCCATGCCGCCGACGGTCCTGGCCCGGCCGAAGGCTTCCTCGGTCCTCTTGCGATGTTTCAAAGACAGCCCATAGCCCTTGTGCCGGGTGGTGCGATTTTCTTGCGACATGCGGGGTCACGCAGGCCTGCCGAGGTTCGGCGATGGACCCGGCGGCGTCATGGCCCTTGTCCGCACCCAAGGTCGGCCGCCTTGTCGAGCGGGAGAATGGCGGTGGATATCTCCATTGCCGCGCGCCGTTCGGCATGGCCGTCGGCCCGGGTCAGGTTGCCCTGCACGATCAGCCTGCTGCGGTTCTTCATCAGTGCATGTGACCAAACCGGGAAACGTGAAAACGGATGTGAAAACATCCGCCCTTCGCGTGCTGCCCGTCCGCCAAGTCCTTGAAATGTTTGGAGGCGAGTACCGGAATCGAACCGGTGTACACGGATTTGCAATCCG